>SLSH01000202.1 GCA_007130555.1 Bacteroidales bacterium | reverse complement strand
TTTCAAAAAAAATTATATTTAATAATAATAATATGCCAACTTTATATGATTATTATCGTTTAATTTTAGTACACTCATTATTAAAAATTAAAATTTTAAGTTATGAATAATCTCAAAAAGTTTTTATTTTGTTTTTTAATTTCCTTAATCAGTTTTAACTCATTCAATCAAACTTTAGATAAGTATTATCAAGATGGTAAAGTGATATTTCAATTTAAAACAAATTATGATATTCCGTTACTTAAAAGTGATGGTTTTGATATTATAGATGCAGATTTTATAAATTCTGTTATTGATGAGTACGGAATTACCGGGACATATTTTTTACATCCGGAGATTAGAGATAAAAGGCTTGCCAATACAGTTGAAATAGAATTTGAAGAAATATTTAAGATATATGAATTAATATCTTATCTGGAAAGTTTTGATTTTATTGAATATGCTGAGCAAAAAGAATTGCATTACACTACTTTTTCGCCGAATGACCAATATTACAATCAGCAATATCAGTGGAGTTTATTTAAAATTAATGCCGAATCTGCATGGGGTATTTCTACGGGTTTGTCTTCCATTGTTGTTGCCGTTACTGATGATGCGATTGTTACTTCTCACCCTGAATTAGTAAATAAACTAGTTCCCGGGCGTGATGTTGCAGAAGGAACTAATGATCCCAATCCTGTAGAGGGAGGAGCCACCGGCGCTCATGGAACTCATGTATCAGGAATAGTAGGAGCCGAAACTAATAATTCCATTGGAATCGCCTCAATAGGATTTGATATATCAATTATGCCGATAAAAATTTCGCGAAATTCAGACGGAGCATTAACGGCAGGATTTCAGGGAATTATTTGGGCTGCAGATAATGGAGCCGATATTATTAATATGTCTTGGGGAGGTTATGGCTCAAGTAACTACGGACAAAATGTTTGTAACTATGCATGGAATAACGGCTCTATTTTAGTAGGAGGTGCAGGAAATGACAATGTAACCACAGCTTTTTATCCGGCTGCATACAACAATGTTATTGCTGTTGCATCAACAACTTCTGATGATTCAAAATCAGACTTTTCTCAATACGGAACATGGATAAGCATAAGTGCACCGGGGTCCAATATCGTTAGCTGCAGTCATACAGGAGAATATGCTTATGCATCGGGAACATCAATGGCTTCACCTTTGGTAGCGGGATTATTAGGATTAATGAAATCTGCAAACCCTTCATTGTCAAACATAGAATTGATTAATTGCCTTTTTTCAAGTGCTGATAATATTGATGCTGTTAATCCTGATTATATAAATCAATTGGGATACGGAAGAATTAATGCCCACAGTGCTTTATTATGCGTTACTGCATCTGATGCAGAAGTTGATGCAGGAATAAAACAAATTATTCAGCCTACAGGAGGAACTTGCGAAAGTACAATAAATCCTGTTGTGGTTTTACATAATTATGGAACAGTTGATATTACTTCAGTTACTATTAATTATCGAATTACAGGACAGCAATTACAATCTTATAATTGGACAGGAAACTTAGAGCCAGATAATTCGGAAACAGTAAACCTGCCTTCTATGACTTCTCCAATGGGACAACAAAATTTCAGAGCATACACATCCGATCCTAATGGAGAACAAGATATGAACCCATATAATGATGAAAAAAATATGCCATTTGGAATTTTTACCACAGGAATACCTATTCCATGGTCAGAAGATTTTGAATCGGAAACTTTTAACACAAATTTATGGACTGTCGAAAATCCGGATGAAGATATTACATGGGAAATTTATACAACTCAGGGAACCGAGCCCGGCAATAAATCGGCAGGAATTAACTTATTTAACTACGGAACAACCGGACAACGAGACGGATTATTAACTCCTCCGCTAAGTTTTGTCGGTTACGAAACAGTAGAATTAAGTTTCGAACATGCATACAGAAGACGAAATACTTCAATATCGGATTCATTAATTATTTATGCCTCTATTGATTGCGGAGAAACATTTCAGAGACTTGCAGCTTACGGAGAAGACGGAAACGGAATTTTTGCAACCGCAACAACATCCGGAACAAACTTTGTCCCTGTCCAGGAATCAGACTGGTGCATTTCCGGAACAGTCGGAACATCATGTTTTACCGTAAATCTCAACGCTTTTGCAGGAGAAGATAATGTAATAATAAAATTTGAATCATATAATAATCAAGGTAACAATCTATACATTGATAACATAAATATTGACGGACAAGTTATTGATTATGATATCGGAATAAGTCAGATAATAAATCCGCAAACAAATGAATGCATAGCAGAAATTATTCCCGAAGTAAGACTTTTTAACTTCGGTGGCAGTACAATTACAAGTGCAAATATTCATTATAAGTTAAATTCAGAAGAAGAGCAAATATATGAGTGGACAGGAAGTATTGCTTCTAATGAATCTGAAATAGTCTTTTTACCGCTAATTACAGCAAGTTTTGGGGAAAATCAGTTATATGTTTTTACATCCGAACCAAATGGAAGTCCTGATTTAAATCCCTCAAATGATGGACTAATAAAAGAGTTTAATGTTATCACACATGGAGTTCCTCTCCCATTTACAGAAGATTTCGAATCAGGCTCATTCAATACTAATAACTGGACAATTGAATCTCCCGATATTGCTACAACATGGGATATTTATACAGTGAGCGGAAATTCGCCGGGAAATAAAGCTGCAGGAATAAATTTCTTTTTCTATGAAGAAATAGGCGAAAGAGATGCAATAATAACTCCTGCCTTAGACTTTTCGGAACATTCTGCAGTATTTCTGGATTTTGAACATGCTTACAGAAGATTTGACCAGTCATCAACCGATTCATTAATAATCTATATATCTACTGATTGCGGAAATAATTATCAAAGAATATTTGCAGCAGGAGAAGACGGTTCCGGTTCGTTTGCAACTGTATTTACTTCGGAAGAAAATTTTATGCCTGCTTATGAATCCGACTGGTGTCATACAGGAAGCGTAGGAACCAAATGTTTTAAATTAAACCTTTCCGAATGGGCTGGCGAATCAATGGTAAATATAAAATTTGAAACATATAACAACAGTGGTAATAATCTTTTTATTGATAATATAAATATTGAGTCTTTGCTACCTGTTGCAGACTTTAGAGGAACCCCTCTAATAATTGAAGTCGGAGAAACAGTAGATTTTACCGATTTATCACAAAATTTTCCTGATTCATGGTACTGGGAATTTGAAGGAGGAGAACCTGCTGAAAGTTATGAACAAAATCCGACAGGCATAACCTATAACAGCGAAGGAACTTTTAACGTAACACTTACGGTTGATAACGGAGAAGGAAGTGATATGATTACAAAAACAAACTATATAATAGTGGTAAGCGAATCTATTGAGTGTAATTATATGAATAATATACAGGAAGGAGAAGGATTTGCATCTTATGGATATGCAAACGGATATGTTACGGGACATAATGATAACGGATTTAGCGAATTTGCAGAATATTTCGAAAATCCTTACGGAAATAATCTTACAAATGTAGTTATAGCAATATTTAGAGCTACGGCATTATCTTCAAATGCAATATTAACCTTAAAAGTATGGGATAATAATTCAGGACTACCCGGGAATGTAATATACAGCGAAGATATTGAATATGAACTATTTACAATAGGAACATATAATAATATTACATTATCAGAAAATGTTACCGTTCCAAATGAATTTTTTGTAGGGTATGAAATATATTATGAAACTCCAAGAGATTTATTTGCAATATATCATGTTCAAAACAGAGGAGATTCTTCTCCTTACAACAGTACCGCATATATAAAATATAATAATGTATGGAGTAATACAGAAAATTTGTTCTCAGAAACACTTAATACTTCTTTCTTAATTTATCCGAGACTTTGCCCTCCTGACCCTGTTGCTGAATTTACAGCAAACAATACCGAAGGATGCGGTTCGGTAATAACTCAATTTAATAATATGAGTCAAGGAGATGCAATTATTTATGAATGGAATTTTGGAGACGGTAATATTTCCGGTGAACAAAATCCCCAACATGAATATACAGAACCGGGAATATATTCAGTTAGTCTTACAGTTACTAATTCTGTCGGTTCTGATACATATATTATAAATGACCTGGTAACTGTTTATCCCGTTCCCGAAATAAATCTCGGAAATAATATTGCAGAATGCGGACCGACAATTATTGATGCAGGAAGCGGTTTTGAAAATTATACTTGGAACGGTGAACCCGGAGAACAAACAATTAGCGTTACGGTAACAGGTAATTATACGGTTGTTGCAGAAGACAGCAACGGATGTACTGCAAGCGATGAAATATATGTTACAATATATCCCGATTTGTCTTTAAGTATATCTGTTACAAACGTATCAGAAGAAGGTGCAGAAGACGGAAGTGCCATCGTTAACGTAACGGGAGGCACCCTTCCCTTTGATTACGAGTGGAGTAATTATGAAACAACCCAGGAAATTACCGGTCTGTCAGCAGGAACTTACCATGTTACAGTTAAAGATAACAATAATTGTTCGGCAACTGCTTCTGCAAATGTTTATATCGAAGGTGCCGGACCTGTTGCAAATTTTGAAACTGATATAAATTCGGGATGTGGTGAAATTACAGTTCAATTTACGGATATTAGTGAAAACAGCCCCGAAACTTGGTACTGGGATTTCGGAAACGGAAATAATTCAGAAGAACAAAATCCCATACATGAATATAACGAACCAGGGACTTATACTGTCAGTCTCACAGTTACCAGCCCTATAGGAACGGATACTTATGTAGCCGATGACTTAATAAGCGTTTATCCCGTTCCCGAAATAAATCTCGGAAATGATATTGAAGAATGCGGACCGACAATTATTGATGCAGGAAGTGGTTTTGAAAATTATATCTGGAACGATGAACCCGGAGAACAAACAATTAGCATTACGGAAACAGGAAATTATACGGTTGTTGCAGAAGACATCAACGGTTGTACTGCTACCGATGAAATATTTGTTACTATTCACCCCGTTCCCGAAATTAATCTCGGAGATGATATTGAAGAGTGCGGACCGACAACTCTTAATGCAGGAAATGGATTCGAAAATTATACATGGAACGGTGAACCCGGCGAACAAACAATTAGCATTACGGAAACAGGAAATTATACGGTTGTTGCAGAAGACATCTACGGATGTACTGCTACGGATGAAATATTTGTTACTATTCATCCAGTTCCCGAAATTAATCTCGGAAATGATATTGAAGAGTGCGGACAGGCAATTATTGATGCAGGAAGCGGTTTTGAAAATTATACATGGAACGGTGAACCCGGCGAACAAACAATTAGCATTACGGAAACAGGAAATTATACGGTTGTTGCAGAAGACATCTACGGTTGTACTGCTACGGATGAAATATTTGTTACTATTCATCCCGTTCCCGAAATAAATCTCGGAGATGATATTGAAGAGTGCGGACAGGCAATTGTTGATGCAGGAAGCGGTTTTGAAAACTATACATGGAACGGTGAACCCGGCGAACAAACAATTAACATTACAGAAACAGGAAATTATACGGTTGTTGCAGAAGACATCAACGGATGTACTGCAAGCGATGAAATATATGTTACAATATATCCGGAAATTACAATCAACATATCTGTTACAAATGAATCTGATATAGGAGCAGGAGACGGAAGTGCCATCGTTAACGTAACGGGAGGCACCCTTCCTTTGGATTACAAGTGGAGTAATGATGAAACAACTCAGGAAATTACAGGTCTTTCTGTTGGTGCATATCATGTTACGGTTACTGATGCCAATAACTGCTCTGCAACCGCTTCTGCAAATGTAAATGTTGAAGGAATTGCTCCTGTTGCAGATTTTGAAGCAGATGTAACCTCAGGTTGCAATGAACTTACGGTACAATTTACAGATTTAAGCGAAAATAATCCTGAATCATGGCTATGGAATTTCGGAGACGGTAATAATTCCGAAGAGCAAAATCCCGAACATACCTATACAATTCCCGGAGCTTATACGGTAAGTCTTGCAGTATTTAACGAAGGTGGAACTACAAATAAAATAATTGAAAATTATATATTAGTCGGAGAAACACCCGTTTTTACTGTTGAAACAACTCCTGCTACCGGACAGGAAACCGCAGACGGAGAAGCATGGGTAGAAATTACGGCAGGAATACCTCCATACCAATATTACTGGTCAACAGAAGAAACAACAGAAAGCATATCGGGATTATTGCCGGGAGCATATTCTGTTATTATCAGAGATGCATATAATTGCATGGCAACCAAGCCTTTTGTTATTGAATGGGTAAGCTTAGTTGATAATGAGCATATCGGGTTTGCTATTTATCCAAACCCAACAAACGGCATGGTATTTATTGAGTTTGACGTAAATACTCCGAAAAAAACTATTGAAGTTATTGATGCTATCGGTAAAACATTAAAAACAATCAATACCGAACTCAACAACATCAACATAGATCTGTCAAATGTTCCAAAAGGATTATACTTTATAAAACTTATAACGAAAGACAGAAATTTAACTAAAAAATTAATTGTAGAGTAATATTATTTATAACCCCCATTAAACGCTGTACAAGTCGGGGTTATTTACATTTATATTCTTTAAATAGGCAACCCTGAATTATTGGTATTATTAAAAATAATGTAATAAGGTTTTATTTTATGTTGTATCCGACTGTTACGAAAGTAATAAGGTTTGAAATCCTGAAATATTTTAACCACAAGGTTTGAAATTTTGCGATAGCGGAGATATACCGGACAACTCCAGAGTTGAATATTTATAACCCCACATTAAATACTGTGCAAGTCGAGGTTACAAGTATTAACTCCTGTGTGTGTGTTTATTTTTTATAATAAAATACTACAAAAAGAATCAATAAAACACTACAAAATCATTTTAAATATATGAATATTGTTTATTTTTTACTACTTAATGCGATTTATTAACAGTCTGAAAAATATATACGTTTGATTTTCAAGAATATAAAATAAATTTTTACAAAAAAACTTAAAATTGTTAATAAGTTTTTTATTAGGTTAAAAAATAATCACGTACATTTGCTTTGAATTTTTATATCAACTATATCAACTAATTTTTTATTAACCAAAAAAATAATTTTATGAAAAAAATTGTTAATTTCTTTAGGGGGGGGGGTAAACACTTGGCTATCAATTAGTTATATTACTTTCCTTTGTGTTATTATGTTATGTCCGTTAGCATTATTTTCCCAAACAACCGTTACAATCGGAGATGAATCCGGTTATGAAGTCGGAGAAACAGATTTCCCCATTAATCGCAGGTATAATAATTACAGTTCTGCAGAAATAATTTACTGGCAGTCGGAAATCAATACAGACGGAGCAATAACCAAAATTGCTTTTTACAAAACAAGCGGTAGTAATACAAATCCGCATCCCGATGTTACCGTTTATATGAAACATACAACAGAAGGAACTTTTTCAAGCGGAACTCCGTCTTTGTCAGGTTATACCAAAGTATTTGAAGGAAATTTCACAAATAGCTCAACATCCGGCTGGATGGAAGTTAATCTGGATACCCCTTTTGAGTATAATAATACTGATAATTTACAGGTAGCGGTAATTAATAACAGTGGCAGTTCTTTAGAGGGTGCGGGACCAAAATACAGACGTACCAATTATGGCAGTAGCCCGCGTATCAGAGCCCATGCACAATCGGCAGTATATACATGGACAGAACAGCAACATACCGCCGCAAACCAAAGACCTAATGTAAGACTAATAATTGATGATACTCATGAACCACCTGTTGACCCTGAAACATATTGGAATTTAACCGGAAATGAAATTGAGGCAGGACAATTTATCGGCACTACCAATGAACAACCATTGATATTTAAAGCAAATGGTATTGAAGGATTCAGATTGGTGCCAAATAGTTATCTGGATTTTGGCAATACTAATTTGAATATTGGCGGAAACTTGACTTTTGGTGAATCTTCGGAAATTACTTTCCCTGAAAATTCCTCAATGAATATGCGTAGTTTAACAGTTACAAGTGTTTTTTCTCTGTCTGGTATAGCAATGGAAAATGATCATATTTGGACAATAGGAACTTATGATAATTTATTTATACAATCAAAAGAAAATCACAATCGAAATACCATTATTAATTATAATAATGAAGGCAGAGTTGGAATAGGAACAGATATACCTACTGCAAAATTAGAAGTCAGAAAAGATTTTTCTGATTTAGGTGAGCCTTTGCAAGAACCCTTATTTAGAATAACAAATGAAGCATTTTGTGCTTCAAATGATTATGAAAATGCAGCCAATATATTTGAAATTGTAAAATTTTTCCCCTATCCTCCTTTAGAATTTCATCCTGTTTTTGTAGTTTCAGATACAGGAAGCATAGGAATACATGTAGATAAACCTGAGGCAATATTCCATGTTAAAGGAGATAGTTATTTTGACGGTCCTGTAAAATTTGAAGATTTTAAAAACGGTCTTATAAGTGTTAACGAAGAAGGTGAAATAGAAGTAAAATCATTTGATGAAAGTCTATTTTGGTCTAAAACAGAAGAAGATGAACATATATATAATAATAATGAAGGTAATGTAGGGATTGGAACAAATGAGCCTCAAAGAAAATTGCATGTAAAAACGATATCCAACGAACCTCCTGGAGAAATAAAATCTATAAGAATAGAACATATTAATACTTGGCCAGAAAACCCCGCAAGTTCTATCTGGGATATATCCCCAACAGGAAACGGGGTTTTGAATTTTTATTCACCACAAAGCGAAAAAATCGCATTAACACTGAGAAAAACAGGGAGAGTGGGTATTGGAACAGTAATTCCCGGAGCAAAATTTCATATAAAAAACGAAGATGAAG
>SLSH01000417.1 GCA_007130555.1 Bacteroidales bacterium | reverse complement strand
TCTTTTGGAAAATATTGGTCGTCTACCTTAAACATTTTATTATATTTAATATTTAAAGATTGGTTTCGAATATTATTCTCCATATATACTTCTGCAATGCGGTAAATTTCGGGATATATCTTAATTTTTTGTAATATAAAATCATTAATTTCAATATCCGGATTGTCATTTTCTTTATAATTATTCATTTCATCATACAATTTCACATAATCTCTTTGAATTATCCGATTTATACAATAAAGAATTGAATCATGACATGTACTATAACTACTAATATCGTCATTTTCAATTGGAGGATAAAAGAAAAAAGAGTTTGTCATTAAAGATTGAAGAATATTATAATCAAATTCTATATCAAATCTTTTTGATAAGGCAGAAATATCTCCGATAAAATAAGTATTATTCATCCGATTTATAAACTTCAAACTATCCTGTGTTATAACTATTCTTGCTCCTTCAATACTAAACGATCTGACAGACATCCAGATTATGCTGTCTTTTTTAATTCTCAAGTTGCCTCTGAAAGATTCGGAAGTTTCTCCTGAAGAAATTTCTGCAGCAAATCTGACACTCAAATTTTTATATTTGAATTCATTTTGTAAAATATTATCAAATGATAATTTATCGGATTTTATGTTTATATTTTCATCTGATGGGATAAAAAAAGTTTTACACGCTGTTGCAATAAAGAAGATTAACAATATTATTAATATTTTTTTCACAATATTCATTCAATCAAAGTTTTTTCAATAACTTTTTTTTCTAAAAAATCAGATCCCTCTCCTATTTCGAGAGCTTTTTTCCAAAACAGCAATGCTTCTTCTTTTTTTGATAATTTATATAGTATATCTCCTTTATGTTCAAAATGAATTGCACTTTCAGAGTTTTTTTGAATAGCTTTGTCAATATATTCCAGTGCATCTTCGTATTTTCCATGCTTATACAAAACCCATGCATGCGTATCTAAGTATGCTGCATTTGTTGTATCTAAGGTCATTAGTTTTGTGCTCATTTCAATTGCTTTATCCAGATTGTCTTCTCTTAAAGCAAGATAATAGCTGTAATTATTCAACACCATAGTATATTCGGGGTCCATAGATAAAACCAAATCAAATATTTCATCGGATTCTTTATGCTTGTCCAGTTTTCTATACGCTTCTCCCTTAAATGTCAATATCTGAACCAACATATCATCGTCACTTATTATAATTGATATGGCTCTTTTTCCTGCTTTAATAACATCTTGAAAATTTTCGGTTTGATACGAAGATATTGCATAAAACAAAAACAAAACAGATTGATTCGGAAAATATTCCACAGCCTCTTTGCTCCTGTGATACATTGCTTCCCAGTCTGACAGCTGATTATCAATAAACAGAGCTTGTTCCCAAAGGATAAATCTTGATTTTTCGTGTTTTAAAATAAAATCAAATTCTTTTTGTGCCAAATCATATTTTCCTTCATAAACCAGGAAATCGGAATATAATGTTCTTACTTTAATGTCTTCGGGATAAGTAACTAAAAGTATATCCATAAGTTTGGAAGTATTTTTAAACAAATACTGATTATCATCCACAAAACTAAGCAGATTTATCATCATCTTAATTTTGATATCCATATCTACATCCTGTGCGGCAAAACCTTTTTGCAAAAAAGAAAACATTTTATCATATTCTTC
This sequence comes from Bacteroidales bacterium, assembly GCA_007130555.1. Lineage (GTDB taxonomy): Bacteria > Bacteroidota > Bacteroidia > Bacteroidales > ML635J-15 > SLSH01. The sequence continues at coordinate 7,335 of SLSH01000417.1, read as the reverse complement.
TGTAATTCTATAAAAATCCGCGACAGAAAAATATATAAGTCCGTTTTCTGTTTTCATAAATTCTACTTGTTCGAAGGTTTTCAACGCTTTATCATACATAGAATTATTAATATAAGATTCTGCCAAGAGTATTTTATAATTTACATTGTCCGGATAAGTTTTAGATAATTTTTCCATTTCACCGACAGCTTTGGAGTTTTCCCCCATCAACCTGTATAGTCTTTCTTTTTCTAATGAAATAAAGTCCAAGACCCCAAAATGTTTTTCGGCATTATTTAAAGTTCTGATTGCTCTTCGTTCGTTACCTATTGAAAAATATAGCTCGGAAACACTAAAATAATAAACGATTTCATCGGGATTAATTTTAATTAAATCTTCGTAAACATCAACTGCTTTTGACAACAGATTATTTCTTTGATATACTTCTGCCAGCAATATTTTATAGTATTCATTATTATACTTATCTAATTTTACGGCTTGTTCTGCATAATTCAGTGCTGCAGAATAATCTCCCGCCATATTTAAAATCCCTGCTATTTCATAATATACAGCAGGTTCTGTGCTGTCAACTCTCGTGGCTAATAAATAATTCCTTAATGCTTCATCAAAATTTCCAAGAGTTTTTTGCCTTGCTCCTTCAAGAAAATATCTGTTAAAATTAAAATCTCTTGTCCGCGAATCAACTTGAGTTTCGTCTGTTTTAAATTTTTGTAATATGGTACAAGAGTGAACAAGAAGTAATATTACTAAAACCAAACAAGTATTTATTAAATTTTTATACATTTTATTAAAGTTCATTATAATCACCAACATTAAGAGATTTTAAAATATTGTTTATTTTTACAAAATTTCCTATCATCGATCTGTCAAGGCACGAATTATTAATTTCTGTTTGATTTTGAATTATACTGTTTTTTATTATACTGGAATTTATAATTGAGTTATTACCGACAGAAACGTCAGGTCCTACCACCGAATTTATAATTTGAGAGCCATCTCCGATGTAACATGGTTCAATAACCAGAGAATTCTTAATTATTGCTTTTTTGCTAATCATATTTTTGTTTCTTTGCAAAATTCTGGAATGCGTATCAATCGTAATTTCTTTATTGCCGCAATCCAACCATTCTTCGACTTTTTCGGGCTTAAACATCATTCCGTTTTTTCTTAATCTTTCCAAAGCTCCGGTAATTTCATATTCTCCGGCTCTTGTAATTTTATTATCTATAAGGTATTGTAATTCTTTCTGTAAAAGTTCTCCTGATTTATAATAGTATATTCCAATAATTGCAAGGTCGGAAACAAATTCTTTAGGTTTTTCGACAAAACCATTAATAATATTATTTTTATCAAGAGTAACCACTCCAAAAGAAGAAGGATTTTTGACTTTTTGCACCCATATAATTGCTTCGTCAGTATCTTTAATTTTAAAATCAGCATAAAACAAAGTGTCTGCAAATGCTATTACAACTTTTCCTTTCAATGATTCCGAGGCACACCAAATTGCATGCCCTGTCCCTTTGGGTGTATGTTGATAATAAATTTTCGGAACTGCTCCGACTTTTTTTGCAATATTTTTTAATTCGTTTTCAACTTCACTTCCGAAATCTCCGATTACAAAGGCAATTTCCTCGATTTTTTCTTCAATAACACTATCTATACGTTCTATCAAATGCTGAACAATACTTTTCCCTGCTATTGAAATAAGCGGTTTGGGGATTGTTAATGTATGAGGTCTCATCCGAGTACCCACCCCTGCCATTGGAATAATTATTTTCATTTTATAATAGTATTAAATTTTATTTTTTTCCTGTATGTCCAAATCCTCCTGCTCCTCTGCAAGTTTCTTTTAATTCTTCTACGTGTTCCCACTCAACTGTTTCGTGCTTTGCTATTATCATTTGACATATTCTTTCACCGTCATCAACAATAAAATCAGAATTTGACAAATTTACTAATATTACTCCTATTTCTCCTCTGTAGTCTGCATCAATCGTACCGGGAGTATTAAGGACAGAGATTCCGTGTTTTAAAGCCAGTCCGCTTCTGGGACGAATCTGAGCTTCATATCCTTTGGGAAGTTCAATAAATAATCCTGTAGGAATAAGTTTTCTCTCCAGGGGTTTTAACAAAACCGGCTTATCAAGATTTGCCCTTAAATCTAATCCGGCTGATAATTCGGTACTATACTCAGGTAGTAAATGTTTTGACCTTGTTAATATTTTAACTTTCATTAAATATAATTTAAATTAAAAAATAATGTACAATTATAGTAATTTTATTTAATAGTTTATAAATTTTACTTTATTAAAAGATAAATAAAATCATATTAAAAGTATATAAAATAAGGTAAAAAACAGCTTTTTTATGCGAAAAACACGTCTGTTATTAACAATTTTGCAAAGTTATTAACAAAATTGTTATTTTTTGCTGATTAATTTGGCGGTAATGCTTATTATACCTATATTTGCTAACAATTAAAGTATTTTTATTAACTTAAATTTTTAAAATTATGAACAAATCACAATTAATTGATTCGATTGCTAAAAAAGCAAAATTAACAAAAGTTGATGCAAAAAAAGTATTAGATGCTTTTATGGACACAACAAAAACAACTTTAAAAAAAGGTGAAAAAGTTGCATTAGTAGGCTGGGGAACTTTTGATGTTAGAAAAAGATCTGCAAGAAAAGGACGTAACCCACAAAATCCAAAGCAAGTAATTAATATACCTGCAAAAAGAGTTGTTAAATTTTCAGTAGGTAGCGAATTAAAAAAAGCTGTTAACTAATAATTAATAGCATTAAAAATAAAAAAGGGAATCGCATGATTCCCTTTTTTTATGTTCTATGATTTAGTAGTGTTAAGGTAAACTATTTATAAATTCATTGTATCTTTCATCAAAAAGTTCTCCTTCTTTTTGTCCAAGGTTTGTCCAATGTTCGTGAATTTTTTCGATTCTATCTTCGGGAGGCGGATGTGTACTAAAATATCTCATCCATTCTGCATTTTTTTCGAGATTCATTTTCTCAAAAAAATATGCTACTCCTCTTGAATCATGTTTGGTGGGATAAATATATTTTACTGCATATTCATCGGCTTCATATTCGTCGGTTCTGCTAAATTGCAAAGTGGTTAATCCCAGTGCAAGGCTGGCGGCAATTTCGGCAACAACAGACGGGTCTTCTCCTAACAGTATTGACAACAAGACCTGAAGTCCATATACTTTTGTTAATCTTGCAGTAGTATGTCTTCTGTCGCAATGAGCAAATTCATGAGCCATTACTCCCATAAATGATGCTTCATTATCTAAATATTTAATTAATCCCGTATAATAAAAAGTATTTCCGCCCGGCAGTGCAAATGCATTAAGGACTTCCTCATCAATTATATATACTTCCCAGTCAAATACATCTTTATATCTAAGACCCCCTTTTTCCAAAATTTCATCCCGCATTCTTCGTAAATGTGTATAAGCTTCGGGGTATTGATTTTCGTCTAAAACCGGATAATCCTGTGGATTTGATAATATTTCATCCGTAATTTCCCGTCCTAATTCAATATCATCCTGAACTGTAAAAATATTAATTGTTCCCTTGTCTTTTTTACATGCTCCCAGCACTAAAAATACAAATATCAAATTTAGTATTAGTACTTTTTTCATAATTATATCTGTTTATTTTTAGTTAATATTGCTATTTTCATTTACAAAAATAATATTTTTTTAAAAATAAACAGATATAATCCCACATAGCTTGTCAATGCTCCAAATGAATATGTACAATACAGTATATTTTTTCGGGAATTATTTAAACTATCGGCAGAGGTAAAAAAGTTTTCGGATTGCGAAAAGACTAAATTGAACGGGATAATTACGAGTAGTAGTATTATAATAATTCTATTAAAAACTAGCTTCATAAACGATTTTTATTTTTAATAAATCTTTTTAAAATATTTTCTTTTATTACGATAAACACAATAAAAGCAATCATCAGCAATGTATTAATAGAATATACTATAATTTGGTTTTCGGTTTTAATAAGTTTACTTATAAGAAACAGCCCTCCTGCGACAATAAAATAGACAAAAATATTTTTCAAATCATAAGGAACTTTATAATGCTTTTTACCCCATAAATAAGATGCAACCGTCATAAGGGAATAACAAGCAAGAGTTGCCCATGCAGATCCCATATAACCGATTTTCGGGATTAAAATAACATTCAAAACAACTGTTATCACAGCACCGAAGACTGTCAGTAAGGCTCCGTATCGGGTTAAATCTTTTAGTTTGTACCAGATCGAAAGATTATAGAAAATTCCGAGAAATAAATTTGCAATTAGTAAGATTGGCACGACTTTTAAACCCGAATGATAACTACTGTGGATAAAATATTTAACAATATCAATATACAGCATTATTACCAAAAAAATACACAATCCGCATATAATAAAATATTTTGTAACCTGTGCATAAGTTTTTTCCGAGTCTTTTTCTTTATACTGAGAGAAAAAGAATGGTTCTGCCGCATATCGAAACATTTGAATAAATAATGTCATCAGTATTGCAAGTTTATAATTTGCTCCGTAAATACCAATCTGATGCATAGGATTTACGCTGTCGGGCAATAAATATTTTAATAATATTCTGTCTAAAGTTTCATTTACCATTCCTGCCAGTCCCGAAATTAAGAGCGGAGACGAATATATAAGGATTTTTCCTAACAGTTTTAAATCAAATTGATATTTAACATTTAAGATCTCCGGTAATAAGACTATAAGAGTAAGAATATTTGCAATAAGATTTGAAATAAACACGTAACCTACGCCTATTGCAGGAGAATAAACATTAAGTATCAACGAATCGGGATTTGACTGCATTATTTTCGGACACAAAACAAGAAAAAACAAGTTCGAGCCAATATTTATACAGATATTAAAAATTTTAATTGAAGCAAATTTAACTGCTTTTTCTTTTAACCTGAGTTTTGCAAAAGGAATTGCAATTAACACATCAATAGCCACAATAATTGCAAGCCAAAGAATATATTCGGGATTACTCCCGTAATTCATTGCATTTGAAATTGGTTTTAAGAACAGGTAAACCAGTATAATAAACAATAATGAAGTAATAAAAAGGCTTGAAATTATTGTGCTGTAAGTTTTATGAAGAGTTTCTTTTTGTTGAGAAAACCGGAAAAATCCTGTTTCCATTCCGTAAGTAAGAATTATAAGAAGAAACCCTACATAAGCATACAATTCAACAACAACTCCATAAACTTCGGGAGCAAATATTCTTGTATAAAGAGGTACTAAAAGGTAGTTAAGCAGCCTTCCGATTATACTGCTCATACCGTAAATTGCGGTTTGTCCTGCCAGTTTTTTATAAATATTTGTCAACTTTGTTTTTTTGCGAAATTTACAATATTTTTTTTTCTTGCCAAACCATCTTATAATGTTTTATGTCTGCTTCGTAAAATACTTGTCCTACAGTTACAAATCCGTTACGTTCATAAAAGTCAACCGCAGAAACCTGGGAATTAAAGTAAACATTAGTTTTATCGGGGACATAATTTAAAATATATTCCAATAATTTTTTTCCGAAATGTTTTCCGCGATATTCTTTTAAAACTGCGAATCTCTCCAGTTTATATCCTTCGTTGGTAATTCTGTATCGTGATGTTGCTATTGGTTTGTCATTAAAAAATAATAAAAAGTGTTTTGCCTGACCATCCAAACCGTCATATTCAAGATTTTTGGGAACTTTTTGTTCCTGAACAAAAACAATTGTTCTTATTTGCAGGGCTTTTTGAAATAATTTTTTATCCGAAAAATCAAAGTCTGTAATTTTAATCTGCATAAATATTTATTCTCACTTTGTTTTCTTTAAAACAATCCATGCAATTCTGCATCAATTTTATTTACAATCATTCCAAGATCTTCCGGATTATTTGCGAAATCAGTATTATCAACATCAACAATAAGTAATTTTCCTAAATTATAATTAGATACCCATGCTTCGTATCTTTCATTTAGTCTTGTCAAGTAGTCTAATCTTATTGTATTTTCGTATTTTCTACCTCTTTTTTGGATTTGCTGTACTAAAGTAGGCACATTAGCTCGAAGATATATCAGCAGGTCGGGAGCTTGTACAAGTTTAGCCATAAGTTGAAACAGGCTGAAATAGTTATCAAAATCTCTTGTAGTCATTAGCCCCATTGAATGTAAGTTGGGAGCGAATATATAAGCATCTTCATAAATTGTTCTATCCTGAATTACGGGTTTCCCTGTATTTCTGATTTCGATAATCTGATTAAATCGGCTGTTAAGAAAATAAACCTGCAAATTAAACGACCATCTTTGCATGTCTTCGTAAAAATCATTTAAATATGGATTATCGTCCACATCTTCAAAGTGAGGAGTCCACCCGTAATGCTTTGCTAACAGCTTTGCAACGGTTGTTTTTCCTGCTCCGATATTTCCTGCAACTGCAATATGCATAATTATTCAATATTTATTAAAAAACGAGACTATAAAATTAATATTTTTTTTATTAATGGAATTATATTTAATGCTTTATTCTGTCAAAAAAGTTATTAACGACTTATCCGTTAAGCAATACAAATATTGTCCAAATATATCAAAAGCCCTGATATTATCATAAAAAACAGGTATTTTTTTTTCATTTAAAGTATTAATATTTATTAAGCTCAAAAATTGTCCGTCAAATGTATAAATAAAATTGTTTTTAATTCTGAAATCAATAATATTTTCAACTTCAACTTTTTTATGATATGACCCGAAATTATCAAGTATAAAAATATAATCGTTTTCGAAATGTATGAAAATATTTTTGGTTGTTTCTGTCATTTTTCGGGGAGAGCTGTTTACCCCAAAAGCGCTTAATTCTGTTCCTTTTTGTTCTTTTCTGAGATTTTGTGAAAACCGGATAACTTGTGATTTTTGATTTCTATACACCCAAAAACCTCCTAACAAAGAATAACATACCGCAGTTGCATCATAAATTCCCAAATCATCCAAAGACACGGGAGATTTAAGTTCTGCAAGATGAGAATCCAAAAAAATAATCTGATTAAAATCTTTATAATATATCAAAATTCTGAATGGATTGGAAACATCCGTATAAGTAATATCTCCAAGAAAATTATTGGAATATTCGGCGATTTTATTCATGTTTCTGTCTGTTTTTAAAACTTTTCCGTTTTTGATAAAATAAAAATTCCCTAAATTATCAATACTAAAATCTTTCGCTGTTACAGGTTTTTCATCAATTAATTTTAACTGAGAAAAAACTAACCACGGAAACATGAAAAATATA
>SLSH01000015.1 GCA_007130555.1 Bacteroidales bacterium | reverse complement strand
GAAAGTAATATAACTAACTGATAGCCAAGTGTTTACCCCCCCCTAAAGAAATTAACAATTTTTTTCATAAAATTATTTTTTTGGTTAATAAAAAATTAGTTGATATAAAAATTCAAAGCAAATGTACGTGATTATTTTTTAACCTAATAAAAAACTTATTAACAATTTTAAGTTTTTTTGTAAAATTTTATTTTATATTCTTGAAAATCAAATGGATGATTTTTTCGAATTGTTAATAAATCATATTAAATAGTAAAAAATAAACAATATTCATGTATTTAAAGTATTTTTGTAGAGTTTTTAAACTTCTCTTGTAGCGTTTTATTGATTTTTCTTGTAGTGTTTTATTGATTTTTCTTGTAGTGTTTTATTGTAAATAAAAGTCAGGGTTTCACTTTGAGTGAAACTCTGACTTAGCCACTGCTGTCGCAAGATTTTTATTTTTTTATCAAACAGTTCCGACCTCTTTCCCTTATTTTTTACTTAAACTTTAAAAATTAAAATTTTTCGGGTTTTTTATTTTTATGGAAAGAGGTCGGAACTGTGGTAAAAAATTATTTCAGGATTTCGAAGCTCTTATTACATTATTTTTAATTTAATCCCAAATCCGATTTACAACAAATTTGCAGGATATAAATATTATTTCTATGTTTGTAATAAGAATAATAATTAAACTTATAGGTTTTTTATTGAATGTTAAAATTTTATACTGCCGTTAAAAATCAATGAATATTTCTGTGCGACATATAATTGCTGTAATTCTAATTCTTGCTTCGGCATTAGTTTTTAATTATTACACCAAAGGTTTTAAGTACGAAAAAGCTGTAACTTATCCCGATACATCGGCTATAAAATCTGCATTTGAACATAAACACGAGATGATGCTGGCAAAACTTGAATATGTCGAAAGCATTGTGTCGGACAGGGATTCTTTGCTTGATTTTTTTTATGTTCAGCAAAAAGAACTATTTGCCCGGGGAAAAATCGGAATATTTTTTTATGAAAATAATAAGCTAAAATACTGGACTACAAACGATATTCCCCTGCCTTTAAGCACAACTCCGTTGTTTTTTTACGATAAAGTGCTTAATCTGAATAACGGATGGTACAGCACCGAAACAATTATCAGAGATGATTATCATATTGTGGCACTATTGCAGATTAAACAGGAATATGCTTACGAAAACGACCTCTTAATTACAAAATTTAACCCCGAACTGAATATCAAATACGGATTTGATATTATCTCGGACAGCGTTGAAAATGCGATTTCGATTGAGCTGAGTAAAAACAATACGGAGAAAATTTATTTGATTGCAGACGAAAGAGATATACAGATAAAACCAAATATATTCCGTTTGTTGTCATTGATTTTTACATTAAGTGCTTTATTGCTGCTGCTTTTTGTGTTTTACAAATACGCAATACAGATTTTTCCGAATAAGGTGTTTCTGTTCAGTTTGCTGTTTTTTGCACTGATAGTGTATGGAAGATACTTAATGCTTGATTTTAAACGACCTGAATGTTTTTATATGCTCAAGTTGTTTTCTCCCGAATTATTTGCACAATCTTTCTGGTTGCCGTCTTTAGGGGATTTTATCTTAAATACGGTGCTGTTTTTGTTTATTGCAATAATATTCAACAGATTTATCAGATTTAATATAAAAGCCAAAACCAACAGCTTTTTAAATATCTTGTACTCCGTTTCATTATCAATTCTGATAAGTATTTGCAGCTGGTTTATATGCAGACTTTTTTACGGGCTGGTTTGGAATTCGTCAATTTTATTCAGTTTTGAGAATGTTATAAATCTGGATTATAACAGCTTTTTAGGTCTTGCAATAATTTTCGGATTGATTACAGGGTTTATTCTGGTTTTTGACAGACTGCTCTCGGAACTGAAAAATATAATCGGGCTGAAAACTTTTCTGATAATTCTGTTTCCCGTTATTATTATCAGCAGTTTTATTTTAAGATATCCCGAAACAGGAATTGTGTCAAAATTTATTTTCCTGATTGCCCTTTATTTGCTCTGGACAATTATTGCATATATCAGACTGTCGGGTAAATCATACAGTTATTACAAAATTATTATTATTATTATTTTAATATCGGCATTAACTGCCGAACGATTTTCGGTTTTTACTGCCCAGAAAGAAATAGACACCGGAAGAGTACTTGCATATAATCTCGCTACCGAAAGAGATATAAGAGCCGAATATTTTTTAAATAAAATCAACTCGTATGTTAACAGCAATTTTACAAGAAATAATACCCGTAGTGATTACGAAAAAAATATTACAAGAATAAATAATATATTTCTTGCCGAAAGATATTTTAATAAATATGATATTCAGATAACAATATGTTTCGAAAACGACAGCCTTTTGATTGAGCCTGATGATATGTCGGTAAATTGTTTTGACTTTTTTGATGAAATCGTAAATAAATACGGGATTATTTTGCCCGAAACAAATTTTTATTTCTTAGATAATCATAACGGCAGAATATCATATTTCGGAGAATTTGCTTACGGGAATGAGGATTTGTCCGAAACAAAACTTTTTATAGAACTTAACAGTAAAATTTTCAGCGAAGGGCTGGGTTATCCCGAATTATTGCTGGAAAAAAGACTGGCTGTAAAAAGAGCTATCAAGGATTATAATTATGCAAAATATCATAAAGGGAAATTAATTACAAGTAAAGGCGATTTTAAATATCCGATTCTGATGGATGAAAGAATCCCCGAAAGAGAAGATGTAAGTTATTTCTCGTATGAGGGTTTTATTCATTTTGTTTATCATCCCGACGAGCATAATACGATTATTCTGAGTAAAGAAGAATTACGTTATTCCAAAGAATTAGTGTCGTTTTCGTATATTTTTTCCATTTTATTTTTGTTCAGTAGTCTGATTTTATTTTTTGTAAAATTCAGATTTATATTAAGAAAGGCGTTTTATACATTAAAATCCAAAATACAGGTTTCTTTTATAGGTATCTTAATGCTTGCACTGATTGTTACGGGTTCTATTGCAATATATTTTATTATAAAAGGATATAAAGACAAGCAATACGAGTTTTTGGAAGATAAGGTACAATCAATTTTAATAGAACTTGAACATGAATTTGGCAATCAAACGGGTTTTAATGTTGAGGATATCAGATATCTGGATTATCTGCTGGTAAGATTATCAAATGTTTTTTATACCGATATAAATTTATATACTCCCGAAGGCATACTTTTTACAACCTCACGAAAGGAGATTTACGACCAGGGACTTAAAGGCAGATACCTTGACCCCGATGCATACGAAAGACTGATTATGCAAAGTTCGGGCTCCGTAATTATAAACGAAAAAATTGATAAAGTAAACTATCTGTCCGCTTATATACCCTTTCGTAATAACGACAATGAACTGATAGCATATCTTAATCTGCCGTATTTTGCCCGCCAGAACGAATTCAGGGAAGAAATATCAAATTTTATCGTGGCATTTTCAAATGTTTTTCTGGTATTGATACTTATATCTGTTATTATCGGAGTTATAATAAGCAAACAGGTTACACGTCCACTGTCAATTATTCAGGAGAAAATAAGACAGATGGATATCAAAAAGAAAACCGAAAAGATAAAATATGATAAAGACGATGAATTGGGGGGTTTAATTCGTGAGTATAACAAAAAAGTTGACGAGCTTACCGAGTCTGTAAACAAACTGGCACAGTCGGAACGTGAAACCGCGTGGAGAGAAATGGCAAAGCAGATTGCCCATGAGATAAAAAATCCTCTTACTCCCATGAAATTAAGCGTTCAGTATCTTGAGCATACTTACGACAAAAAAGATGAAAAATGGGAAAAAACATTCAGGAAAGTTTGCACTACACTAATAGAGCAAATTGATATACTGGCTGAAATAGCAACGGAATTTTCAAATTTTGCCAAAATGCCCGTTTCAAAAACCGAAACAAATAATATTATAGATATTATCAATAATACTGTACAGCTATTTAAGTCATCCGAAAACATAAAATTTACAACTTCGGTAAATATCAACAGCGACGGATTGATAAGTGCCGATAAAGAACAAATGACAAGAGCTTTTAATAATCTGATTACAAACAGCATACAGGCAGTCCCGAAAGAAAAGCCGGGAGAAATAAACATTATTGTTGACGAAACGCATTTCTCATATATTATCAGAATTATAGACAACGGCAAAGGAATAGACGAAAAAATGCTTCCCAAAATATTTCAGCCTAATTTTACCACAAAATCCGGAGGCATGGGCTTGGGACTAAGCATGGTGAAAAATATCATTGACAGCAATAATGGAAAAATCAGCTTTAAAACCGAAAAAGATAAAGGTACGGAGTTTATTATAGAGTTGAGGAAAATTGGGGGTAAGTTGTGAGAGGTGAGTTGTTGGGAGAGGATATTTATTAAAAAGGATTAGCAAATCCCGGACAGAAATCTGACTTTTTGTCATATTCTGTGACAACAGATAATAGGTTAAATGTAATATAACGACATATATGCAGAAACTTATCATAATATTTTAATGGCACATCTATTGATAACTATATTTTGGAAAAGAATTTTTTAGAAACTAATTAAAAAAAAATATTATGAGCAAAATTATAGGAATAGATTTAGGGACAACAAATTCATGCGTCGCGGTAATGGAAGGTAACGAGCCTGTGGTTATACCTAACAGTGAGGGGAAACGTACAACACCTTCTATTGTGGCTTTTATTGAAAACGGTGAAAGGAAAGTAGGAGATCCTGCCAAGCGTCAGGCTATTACGAATGCCGAAAAAACAATATATTCCATAAAAAGATTTATGGGCGAGAATTTTGATAATGTTTCGGAAGATGTAAAACGGGTTACTTATAAAGTTGTTAAAGGAGAGGGTAATACTCCGCGAGTACAGATTAACGACAGAAAATATACTCCTCAGGAAATTTCTGCAATGGTACTTCAGAAGATGAAAAAAACGGCAGAAGATTATATTGGTCAAGAAGTTAAAGAGGCAGTAATTACTGTTCCTGCATATTTTAATGATTCACAGCGTCAGGCTACCAAAGAGGCGGGAGAAATTGCAGGACTTGTTGTAAAAAGGATAATCAATGAACCCACAGCTGCTTCGTTAGCTTATGGACTGGATAAGAAAAACAAGGATATGAAAGTCGCTGTTTTCGACCTCGGAGGCGGTACTTTTGACATTTCAATTTTAGAACTTGGAGACGGGGTATTTGAAGTAAAATCAACAAACGGAGATACACATCTCGGTGGTGATGACTTTGACTATGTAGTTATTGACTGGCTTGCCGATGAATTTAAAAAAGATGAGGGTATAGACCTCAAAAAAGACCCAATGGCTTTACAAAGACTTAAAGAAGCTGCCGAAAAAGCCAAAATTGAATTATCAAGTTCTACAAGTACGGAAATAAATCTGCCTTATATTATGCCGGTTGACGGAATTCCTAAACATCTTGTAAAAACTCTTACAAGGAGTCATTTTGAAAAACTTTCGGATAAATTGATTGAAGCGATTATCGGTCCTTGTAAAAAAGCATTAAAAGATGCAGGAATGTCTGTTTCTGATATTGACGAAGTATTACTGGTCGGTGGTTCTACGCGAATTCCTGCAATACAAAATAAAGTACAGGGATTTTTCGGTAAATCGCCTTCCAAAGGAGTTAATCCTGACGAAGTAGTTGCTGTAGGTGCTGCTATCCAGGGAGGTGTTTTAACCGGAGAAGTTAAAGATGTTCTTCTACTTGATGTTACTCCGTTATCTCTTGGTATTGAAACACTTGGCGGAGTTATGACAAAACTGATAGAAGCAAATACAACTATTCCGAGTAAAAAAATGGAAACATTTACAACTGCCGCAGATAATCAGCCATCGGTAGAAATTCACGTATTACAGGGCGAAAGATCCATGGCTAAAGATAATAAAACCATAGGAAGATTCCACCTTGACGGAATACCACCTGCAAGAAGGGGAATACCTCAAATTGAAGTAACTTTTGATATTGATGCCAACGGAATTTTAAATGTATCTGCAAAAGATAAAGCCACAAATAAAGAGCAAAGTATAAGAATCGAAGCGTCGTCGGGCTTAAGCGAAGATGAAATAAAGAAAATGAAAGAAGAAGCTAAAGCCAACGAAGAAGAAGACAAAAAAGTAAAAGAAAAAATAGATAAAATAAATCAGGCAGACAGTTTAATTTTTCAGGTAGAAAAACAATTGGAAGAATTTGGAGACAAACTACCTGAAGATAAGAAGAAACCAATTCAGGAGTCTCTTGAAAAACTTAAAGAGGCACATAAAAATCAGGATATCGCTGCAATTGATACTACAATGGAAGAACTAAATCAAAAATTTCAAGAGGCATCTCAGGAAATGTATAATGCTCAACAACAACAACAGCAACAAGCCGAACCCGAAGCGGATAGTTCCGGACAGGAAAAATCTTCGGGCAAAAAAAATAAAAAAGACGATGATGATGTTACTGATGTTGACTTTGAAGAAGTAAAGTAATTGCAAGTCGGTATAAATAATATTTAGATTGAATTGATGCAGGAGAACATTTTAACTTAATGTTCTCCTTTTTTTTAATCATCAAATTCGTCATCAGATTTTTGTTTCTTATTTTTAAGTTTAATAATAACTTCTTCGTTATCAGTGTCAGTGTTTTTTTCGTCATCATCATCTTCAAAGCAATCATTATCTTCCTTTTTTTGTTTCGATTTTATTTCCTGTCTTAATCTGTACGAACGGCTTTTTTTAGAAACGGGGACAAAATATTTACGATATAATTTATTATAAATAAGCGGGTCTTTACTTACAATAGCAATTAATATGGATGCATAAATTATACTCAACAATACGATTGCATATCCGAGTTCTGCGATTGGTTGTCCTGAGGCAATCCCAAGTTGTAGTGGAATTGACGCCAATACTGCGGGGATAAGTCCTTTAGGAGCCATATTTGACATTGTAGTAATTTCTCTGACACCTACTTTTTTGCTGACAAAGAGTTTTATTCCGATAGGTCTGAACAACAATGTCAGTGCAAGTATCAGTATTGCGAGCATATAAGTACTTGCGCTGCCGAATTCAATTACAACTCCGACATAAACGAAGAAGTATGTTTGAAGAATAAATACTATTTCGGAGAAAAAATTCTGTTCGTTTTGATTAAATTCTGCTGCTTCAAATCTTAATATTTTTTTCCATACCCATGAATTTCCGAACATACTGATATTTCCAAGTATAATCCCGAAACATAAGGCTGCTATTCCTCCGTTAAATCCTAACATTTCTACGGTTCCGTAAACCAAAAAGACAAAAGCAAGAGTTGTAAACATTGAATATTTAATACCTCTGATTAGTTTCAGCATTAAACTCCATACTATTCCGCCTGCAAAACCAATTATTGCGGCAAACAAGAATGATCTCCAGACAGTATCAAGTATTCCTGATATTTCAATTTTACCGGCTTTCATGGCTTCAAGAGCTGCAAGTCCTATAACTAGACAAAGCACATCGCTGAAAGCAGATTCCAGTATAAGGATTGTATTTGCTTTTGGTTTAAGGTTTAATTGGTTTAACATAGGTATAACCACGGCAGAAGATGTTCCGCCGACAATAGCTCCGAGAAAGACAGATTCCAGCAAATTCAACGAAGTTAAAAGATTAGCCAGAAAACTAACTATTGCAACAGTAATAATAAAATTAAATATAGTAATAAGAGATGCCGAAATTACACAAGTTTTAAGTTCGGAAAATTTTAAACTTGTTCCGCATTCAAATAAAATAACCACAAGTGTAATTGTTGTGAATACCCTTCCTATTTCACCAAAAAACAGTTCCTTTTCAACAAAATAACCTGCAATTATTCCTACAATAATTAATAATAATACATTCGGGATTTTTGTTCTGCTAAAAATAGAATTAAAAAAATGGGCACAAAATATCAATGCTCCCAAAAACATTACAGTTATAGTTATTTTATCCACAGATTAATTTTTTTTTATTTTTTTAAACCTTTTTCTTTAATAAAAGTCATAAAATATGAAACCAAAAATAATAAAATTATGAAAACAAAAGTATTTTTTTTATCAGTATTTTTAATGTGCTTATTAACAATTAATTTATTGGCACAAAAAGAGAGAATGGAGTACAAAAAGCACAGAGCGGAAATGGGATGTGTTTTTTTAGATGATTTAACGGATGCTCAAAAAGAAAAAATTCAAGCTATTAAGATTGAAAAGCATCAAAAAAATTCTGAAATGCGGGCAGATTTAAAGATTAAGAAAGCAGAATTAAACAAAATGAGATTGTCTAGCGAAACTCCCGAAAGTGAAATTAATTCCAAGGTTGATGAGATTGCCGGTATAAGAGCAGAAATTCAGAAAGAAAGACTGGCTTGCGAAAGAACCATTCTTAATGAACTTACGCCTGAACAGCAAGCAAAGTACAGAATGCATAAAGGAAGTAAAAGAGGAATGCATGGACATAAAGGATTTAAAGATACCTATCGTCCTATGAAGAATAAAAAAATGAGAATGCATCCGAATTGTCCGTATGGTGGTCGGTAATAGGAGAGAGGTGAGTTGGGAGAGGTAAGGCAAATCTATTTAATTAAAATTAAATAAGTTCTGATTTACGGAGCTTTTTTTGTTTTACTTTGTAATATTTTCATTCCGTCAACAGCATTATATGAACTTCTTACATAAGGTCCCGACACAACGTACTTAAATCCTCTTTTTAATGCTTTTTCTTTGTATTCATTAAAAATTTCGGGATGAATATACTCTTTTAATGATGCATGATTTTTTGAAGGTGGTAAATACTGTCCGATAGTTAGCATATCACAATTAACGCTTCTTAAATCATCAAAAAGTTTCAGAACATCTTCTTTTTTTTCTCCCAGACCGAGCATAATTCCTGATTTGGTAAATATCTTCGGTTTATGTTTTTTTGAATACTCAAGAACAAAAAGCGATTGTTTATAATTTGCCATTGGTCTTACAGTTGAATATAATTCAGGAACGGTTTCAACATTATGATTAAG
>SLSH01000071.1 GCA_007130555.1 Bacteroidales bacterium | reverse complement strand
GTATTTTATTTTTGTAGTTTTAATAATATAAATATAAATAATTTTTAAAATCGAATATGGACATGGCAAAAAATTATGAAGAAGAAAACAGTTTAAATATTATTGGTTCAGGGACATCTTTTAAAGGGGATATAGAATCAACAGGTGATATTAGAATTGACGGGCTTGTTAACGGGAAACTCAAGACCAAAGGCAAACTTGTAATTGGTCAAAACGGAAAAGCAGAAGGCGATATAAGATGTAAAGATGCAGAAATTTCCGGAAAAATTGAAGGAAAAATAACTGTTGGAGAATTACTTACTCTCAAAGCAACTGCTCAAATATCTGCGGATATTATTGTTCCAAAATTAGCGATTGAACCGGGAGCAATATTCACAGGCACATGTAATATGGGCGGAAATGAAAGTAAAGAGCCAACAAAACCTGTTATAACCATAAATGAACGAGAAAAAGAAAAAGAAGACGAAAGCTGATTTCAAAAAAGATTTAGGCGGGTTTAACAAATATATCAGGTATATGGGTCTTGCTTTTGAAATGGCTGCTATAATTGGAGGAGGGACATATTTGGGAGTATGGTTAGATAAAAAATTTAATAGTAATGAAACTCCTTATTTTACAATTGTGCTGTCATTATTTGCAGTATTTGCATCAACTTATTTAATTATAAAACAAATTCTAAATGATAAGTAGTAGATTATTATTTAAAATAGTTAAATTTTATGGTGTATTAGGAGTAAGTTTTTTTTTAATTCACTTAGCATTCTTAAGGGTTTTTCCTGAAACCTTTTATGCTCCTGATATCCTTTTTTCTCATTTGTTGCTTTTTTTAATAACAGTTTTTGCAGTAATTGTTGTTGAAATTATAACAAAGGTGTTTCATCAGGGTGTTACAAGTTTAGGTTTCTTAGGTGCAAGCTTATTTAAAATTATTATTTCCATTATATATTTATTCCCAATACTAAGAGGAGATTTTCCATATCAAATTTCATATATAATTCAGTTTTTTTTTATTTATTTTTTTTATTTATTTGCAGAAGTTTTGTATTTTTTAAAAAAAATGAAAAAATGAGATTTTATAACTAATGAAACGATTTATAAATATCCCCATAATTAGAATGTTACCTGTTTTGGTAATACTGTTATCTATTATTAATATAAATACAATTGCCTCAAATTCTGAAAATAATCAAGGTTTTAATGTCAAAGAGGTTATTATGCACCATATAAAAGATGAACATTCCTGGCATATTTTAGATTATAAAACTTCAGACGGTACAGAAAAACCTTTATATTTTCATTTACCGATAATTTTAATTAATGATGGGAAAATTGATGTTTTTATGTCTTCGGAATTTAAAAAGAATAAAGGAAAAGTTGTAAGGGGAGACATTACTTACATTAATTATCACGAAAAAATTTACATAGCTGATAAAAATGGCGAATTAATAAAAGAATATGATGAAAATAAAGAATATAAAATAATGAACGATACACCTTTAAATTTATCAATTACAAAAAATGTTTTTGGGATGTTAGTTGCATCGATATTGGTATTTTGGATTTTTCTATTGGCAGCAAAAGGCTATGAAAAACGTGGAATAGGAGCTCCAAAAGGGATACAGTCATTACTTGAACCTATTATTCTTTTTGTAAAAGAAGATATTGCCGAAGCAAGTATAGGAAAAGATAAAGCCGGAAAATATCTGCCTTATCTGTTAACTGTATTTTTCTTTATCTTGATAAATAATTTGGTAGGACTTGTGCCATTTTTTCCGGGTGGTGCTAATGTTACCGGCAACATTGCAGTAACTATGACTTTAGCAATATTTTCAATGATATTTATTAATGTCTTGGGAAGCAAATCTCATTGGAAACATATTTTTTTGCCTCCTGTCCCAAAATGGTTGTTTCCAATAATGATACCGGTAGAGTTAATCGGACTTTTTACAAAACCATTTGCATTAATGATACGTTTGTTCGCTAACATAACAGCCGGACATATAATTATATTGAGCCTGGTTTCTCTGATATTTATTTTTGAATCTTTATCAATTGCACCGGTTTCAGTATTTTTTGTTTTATTTATGTATGTTCTTAAATTAATAGTGGCATTTCTGCAAGCATATATATTTACGATGCTTTCGGCTTTATTTATGGGTATTGCCGCTAAAAATGATGATCATTAATTAGATTATAATATGATTTGTGAAATATGAGTTTATTGTTTAATTTTTTAATATTTAATTTATGGATTTAACTGCAATTAGTACAGCTCTAGTCGTAATTGGAGCAAGCTACGGGATTGGTAAAATAGGTAGTTCTGCAATGGATGCCATGGCAAGACAACCTGAAGCTTCTAAAACAATACAAACAACAGCAATTGTTGTTGCAGCTTTAGTAGAGGGGGTTGCTCTGTTTGGTGTTGTTGTAACACTTCTTCTTGGTAACTAAAATTTTACTCATTTCCCGCATAGCGATTGGCTGCGGGAAATGCTTTTTTTTAAAAATAAATAAAATATTTGTACAATGGATATAATTACTCCAGGAATAGGATTAATATTTTGGACAACAGTAATTTTCGGATTATTACTTTTGGTTTTAAGGCTAATTGCATGGAAACCAATTGCCAAAGCATTAAACAACAGAAGTGAAAATATTGACGAGGCTCTTAAATCTGCCGAGCTGGCAAGAGAAGAAATGAAAAATCTTAAAGCAAACAATGAAATAATAATGGCAGAAGCCCGTACAGAAAGAGATAAAATGTTGGCAGAGGCACGTAATATAAAAGAAAAAATTATTTCAGAAGCAAAATCAGAAGCATCCGAAGAAGTTAAAGAAATAATTGAAAAAGCTAAAAAAGATGTTAATGCAATGAAAGCGGCAGCTTTTGAAGATATAAAAAATCAAGTCCTAGATTTATCGGTTGCCGTTGCAGAAAAAGTTTTAAAAGAAGAATTAAAAGACATGAAAAAACAAGAAAAACTTGTTGAAGATTTAATTAAAGACGCAAATTTAAATTAGAATGAATCAAAGTAAAATATCGGTAAGATATGCAAAAGCACTCTTTTTACTTGCGAAAGAAAAAAACGCATTGGATGAGGTCTATTTAAATCTAAAAATTGTTGGAAAAGTTGTTTCAGAATCGCACGAACTTAAAAGTGTTCTTAAAAATGCTACAATTTTGCAATCCGAAAAGAAGGAATTATTAAATTCAGTATTTGCTGATTTTAATGATATTGTTAAAGATTTTTTAAATTTACTTGTTGATAATGACAGACAAGATTATATTTTAAACATTTTGAGAAATTTTTCTTTTTTTTACAGAAAAGAAAAAAACTTGATTCATTTAACTATTACCACAGTCGAAAAAATAAGCAAAATACTTACAGATAATATTATTAAAATATTTTCTGAAGCATATAACTCACAAATAGAACTTGAAGAAAAACTTGATGAAAGTATTATAGGAGGAATTATTTTCAAAATTGACAATAATGAACTAAATATGAGTGTGGCAAATCAATTGTCAGAAATTAAAAACTCATTACGTTCAGAGGTATATAAGAAAAAAGTATAATATATTAAACATTATTGGTTATGGCAGATATTAAACCGGCAGAAGTTTCAAGAGTATTAAAACAGCAGTTAGAAGGAATTTCACATAAAACGAAATTAGAAGAAGTGGGTTCAGTGCTTCAGGTAGGAGACGGAATTGCCCGCGTTTACGGATTAGATAATGTTCAGGCAAACGAGCTTGTAGAATTTGACAGTGGAGTTAAAGGTATTGTGCTTAACCTTGAAGAAGATAATGTCGGGGTTGTTTTATTAGGACATAGTGATTTGATTAAAGAAAATGATACCGTTCGCAGACTTAAAAGAATTGCCTCAATAAGAGTCGGAGACGGAATTCTCGGCAGAGTTGTTAACACAATTGGCGAGCCGCTTGACGGTAAAGGTCCTATAGAAGGAGAATTATTAGAAATGCCTTTGGAAAGGATTGCTCCGGGTGTTATTTATCGCCAACCGGTAAATCAGCCTTTACAGACAGGAATAAAATCCATTGATGCAATGACTCCGATAGGTAAAGGACAGAGAGAATTAATAATCGGAGACAGACAAACGGGAAAAACGACTATCGCGATTGATACTATTCTGAATCAAAAGCAATATTATGATAAAGGAGAACCTGTATATTGTATTTATGTCGCTATAGGACAAAAAGGCTCAACTATTGCCCGTATTGCAAAAACACTTGAAGACCACGGAGCCCTGGCATATACAACAATCGTAAATTCAACAGCTTCTGACCCTGCAGCGATGCAGTTTTATGCTCCGTATGCAGGTTGTGCAATAGGCGAATATTTTAGAGATACAGGAAGACATGCATTAATTATTTATGACGATTTGTCAAAACAAGCAGTATCTTACAGAGAAGTTTCATTACTTTTAAGAAGGCCTCCTGGACGCGAAGCATATCCAGGTGATGTTTTTTATTTACATTCAAGATTACTGGAAAGATCGGCAAAAATTCTTGAGTCTGATGAAATTGCATCTCAAATGAATGACCTGCCCGAATGTTTAAAAGGTAAAGTAAAGGGAGGAGGCTCTCTTACAGCATTGCCGATTATCGAAACACAGGCAGGAGACATTGCCGCATATATTCCAACAAACGTAATTTCTATTACAGACGGTCAGATTTTTCTGGAATCAGACCTTTTTAATCAGGGTGTAAGACCGGCAATAAATGTGGGGGTTTCTGTATCCAGAGTAGGTGGAAATGCACAAATTAAAAGTATGAAAAAAGTTGCAGGAACACTTAAAATTGAACAAGCCCAGTACAGAGAGCTTGAAGCATTTTCTAAATTCGGTTCGGACCTTGATGCAGTAACTCTTTCGACTATTGATAAAGGTCGCAAAAATGTTGAAATATTAAAACAAAAAGAACATAGTCCTGTAAAAGTTGAAGAACAGGTTGCTATTATATATTGTGGAATAGAAGGATTATTAAAAGAAATTCCCGTAGAAAAAGTCAAAGATTTTGAAAAAATGTATATCGACTTGTTAAATGCCAAACATGGTGAAACTATGAAAGAACTCGAGAAGGGAGAATTTAATGATAAAATAGCAGAAACATTAAAATCTGTTGCAACTGAAGTTGCCGAAAATTTTAAAATAAAAGAGGAAGAATAAGGAAATGGCTAATTTAAGAGACATACGCAGCAGAATTACTTCGGTTAAATCAACCAAGCAAATTACAAGTGCCATGAAGATGGTGGCGGCTGCCAAATTAAAAAAATCTCAGGACAGAATTAATTTCATACGACCTTATATCGAAAAAATGTATGGCATTATTGAGGATTTATCAGAACACGTAACTATAAACAGTAATACTGCTTATTCGGAAAAAAGAGAAATTAAAAATGTTTTAATAATTTTAATAACTTCCAACAGAGGATTATGTGGAGCTTTTAATTCTAATATCAGCAGAATGGCAGTTAAGTTTATTGAAGAAAAATACTCAAATCAGTTAAAATCAGAAGAAAGTAAAACCGATTTTTATTGTTTCGGTAAAAAAGGATATGAATTTATTAAAAAAAATAATTTTGAAATAATTGAAAATAATAATCAAATTTTTGATGAATTATCTTATGAGAATATTTCTAATATTGCCAATAAGCTGATGCTTTTATTTAAAGAAAAACAATATGACTGCATTGAACTTATTTATAATAATTTTAAAGTAGCAGGAATAAGTGTTTTAAAGGACGAAGTATATTTGCCGTTTTTAATTGATAAAGAAAAACCCGAATTTCCTGCGGAACATATTTTTGAGCCGGAACTGGAATATATCAGAGAAATGATAATACCCGATTATCTCAAAACAAAACTTTTCAGTATTTTTCTTGACAGTATCGCTGCCGAACATGGAGCCAGAATGACTGCAATGCATCAGGCAACGGATAATGCCACAGGATTAATTAAAGAATTAACTTTAGAATATAATAAAGCTCGTCAGGCTGCAATTACAAAAGAAATTCTTGAAATTACAAGTGGTGCGGAAGCTTTAAGGTCTGATTAGTGGCTGTTATGAAGTTTGTTTATGTATCTTTTTGAAAATATAACTTGAAAAAGGTTCTGCCGAAATAATTCATAAAAAAATAAATCAGGGATTTATTAGTATAAAATTAAATTATTATCTGAATTCCCATTAATATCGAAAATCTCGGAATGTTTTCATGGTGCAGATGTGATAATCGCCAGCCTGCATCAATTCTAAACAATTTTAAAATATTTTCAACTCCTACACCTGCTTCAAAATATGGTTTTGATAAAGCTCCTGTATTTTCCGGAAAAATATTAAAACTATCGTTTTCACTATTAATGGTGCCGTATAAAGCTTTACCCCATATAACCTCTCTGAATTTCAGTTTTCTAAGCAATGGGATTCTATTAAAAAACAAGCCGTCAAAATGATGAGTATAATATAGGCTAACCCACCTGTCGCTGACAAATTCAAAATAATTCATCATATTAAATGATTTTTCATTGAAAAAAAAGGTTTGATTTCCTTCATGTAATTTTAATAACGGATAAGGTGCCGTTCCGATAATTGCTCCAATATCAATTATATATTTTGACCACCCCATTGCTCTTACTGGAAACCAATGAGAAAAATTAAAATTAAACCGCCAATAATCATAATCCGACATTCCTTTTGCAACTCTTAAAGATGCTATCGGATATTTTGACCCTAAGCTGACTCTGATAAATTCTCCTGAAATAAAGCGTTCTTTATGAGCATATCTGATTTCAGAAGATATTTCAAAATTGTAAATCCCTGACAATTCCCGAATTTCATTGTTTGGCATAATAATAAATCTATCTTTATCCGAAGCATACAGTTCTTTATAATTAAAATTCAGACTTGTCATAAAACCTGAGAACCACTCGTATTCATAATTTAATTGTAATTGTTTTGTCATCAGGAGTCTGTCGATAGGAGCTCGTGTAAAGACTGTTTCTAGAAAATAATCTTCTCTGAATGAATTTTGATTTTTTCCTAATTGCTCAAGGTCATTTTTATAGTTTATTTCAATAGTTCGTCTTGGGATTTTGTTTAACATATATAATGCTCCGAATCCGTATTTAAATTTTTCATCTTTAATTCCGTATGCAACATATCCATAAGGCATTATAGTAGTGCTGAAGTCATTACCTGTCCGGGCTCCAAAACCCAGTCTGGTTCCTTCTACAAAATTAAAACTTAATAATGATATATAAGGACCAAACTCAAGTAATCCGGCAATATAATAGCCGGTTGTAATAGTTGTAACAATATCTATATAAGTATTAAACAAGGGTAATGATTTTAAGGTATCAATCATTTCATAAACGGCAACTTCTTTATTATTAAGATTTTCATGTCTGTTTTCCTCCCAAAAATCTTCATTTTTATCCTGATTATCCAATATTATTACAGGATTTTGATTTGAAAAAACTTCTATATTTTCATCAAACTTAAATGAATAGTTATCATAGGAAGTTGTTTTATTGGCAAAAAATCCAATGTTCCAGTCAGTTTCAATTAAATTATAAAGACCTACCAGTATTTCTTCTCTCTTTTTTACCCATGTCGGTTCAACAGGCATAAATTCGGCTTTTAATTTAAGATAATTAACAAAATTTATATTTGCATCATCAGCAATTTCCATCTCAAAAGATTCGATTGCATAACTGCTTGCATCCACCCAAAAATGTCCGTTAAATGTAAGTTCTTGTTTTCTGCGGGGTTTAAATTCAATTCTGTAACACCATAAATCATTTTTAATAGCACTATCTACAAGATAATAATTATAAAATAACAATCCGTTGTTTGCAATAGGACTGACAAAATTCTTTTCGAAAATTTGCATATAATTATCATAAATTGATGTTTCCTGATACATATTTCCAAGAAATTGAGAAATACTTTCGTTTTTAACTCCCGACATTTTTGAAGCTTTAATTATTTCTCTTTTTGCCTGGGGATTTCGTCTAAAATAAAAATCAGTCAATGATTCAATAAAGAATACCGGCAAATATATTTTGTTATCTATTTCAGAGGTATCTAAATTTTCAAAAATAAATTCAAAAGGTTTTAAAGCTCTTCTGTTTTGAAATCTTTCGGAAAAATTATTAACATCAAATCTGATTTTATTATAAACTTCGCAAGAATAAAAATCCAGACTTTCAGGTCTGTTTTTTGATTTGTTATTAATTATCAACCGTAGAATTACTTCAGCGGGGTTTTCTTCTGGCAATACAAGCACCTCTGGCAAGTTAAAAAAATCCGGAGTTAATTTCAGATTAAGTTTACTTTGAATATCTTGTACGGGTATTTCTATATGGCGATAACCGATAGATGATATAACTATCGTATCATTTGCACGTTTTTTAAAAGTAAGAGAGAAATTACCGTCAGGAGCAGTTATAGTTCCTATATTTGCATTTTTAACAATTATATTAACAAATGGTAAAGGTTCTCCTGTCGAGGAATCAATAATATTACCTTCAATTTTTAGCGTCTGAGAAAACGAAATTAGATAAAAAATAAAAGATAAGAATATTAAAGATATCCTTTTCATAATGAGCTTTATAAATGTTTAAATAAACCCTTTAAATCTTTAATCGGCAATCAAAAAATATAATTAAGTATTAAGCAAAAATCTCAAACTGAGAGAAGAAGAAATTACTTTCGATTAACGCATTTTCGTCAGAATCAGATCCGTGAACTGCATTTGCCTGAACCGATAATGCATATTTTTTCCGAATTGTTCCGTCTTCTGCTTCGGCAGGATTAGTAGTTCCTATTAACTTCCTGTATTCTTCAACAGCATTATCTTTCTGTAAAACTGCTGCCACAACAGGACCCGAGGACATAAACTCAACTAAATCCTTAAAAAAAGGTCTTTCTTTATGAATTGCGTAAAATTTCTTAGCCTGTACTAAAGACAACCGAGTCATTTTCATTGCAACTACTTTAAAACCCGCCTGGCTTATATCATAAAGGATAGGAATTAAATTTCCAAGTTCAACCGCCTTAGGTTTTATCATTGTAAAAGTAAACTCTCCTTTTTTCATTTCTATCTATATGTATAAAATTATATAATCAAGTAATAATTT
>SLSH01000070.1 GCA_007130555.1 Bacteroidales bacterium | reverse complement strand
TATAATGACTTTAATTTTTATTTCCGATTTATCCGAACAAATTATAAGAGTAAAAAAAAAAATGTACTTTTGTAAAGATTAAACAAAATAAATACCAATGTCAAAAAAGCAGGATAAGATACTTAAGGGAGTTACCGAATCCGATTATAAATATGGATTTTCAACCGATATAGAAAACGAGTCAATTCCCAAAGGTCTTAACGAAGAAACCGTAAGATTAATATCTGCAAAAAAAAACGAACCCGAATGGATGCTTGATTTCCGCCTTAAAGCTTTTGAGAAATGGCAAAAAATGAAAATGCCCGAATGGGCTCACTTGAATATCCCTGAAATTGATTATCAGGATATTATATATTATTCCGCTCCAAAATCAAATGCCAAAACAGATAACTCCGATGATATAGATACTGAAATTAAAAATACTTTTAATAAACTCGGTATTCCGCTTGATGAACAAAAACATCTTGCGGGAGTTGCCGTTGATGCTGTTATGGACAGTATATCTGTTAAAACAACCTTTCAGGAAACTCTTGCAGAAAAAGGTATTGTTTTTTGTTCTTTCAGCGAAGCAGTGCATAATCACCCTGATATTGTAAAAAAATATCTCGGTTCGGTTGTTCCTGTGGGCGATAATTTTTTTTCCGCATTAAATTCGGCTGTTTTCAGCGACGGCTCTTTTTGTTATATACCTAAAGGGGTTCGCTGTCCTATGGAATTATCAACATATTTCCGAATTAATGCGGCAAATACAGGACAATTTGAACGCACTCTTATTGTAGCGGAAGAAGATAGTTATGTTAGTTATATGGAGGGGTGTACCGCTCCGATGAGGGACGAAAATCAACTCCATGCCGCAGTTGTTGAAATTGTAGCAATGAAAAATGCCGAAGTAAAATATGCAACCGTCCAAAACTGGTATCCGGGAAATAAAGAAGGCAAAGGAGGAATTTATAATTTTGTTACAAAACGCGGCATTTGTAAAGGAGATAACTCGAAAATAAGCTGGGCTCAGGTTGAAACAGGCTCGGCTATTACATGGAAATATCCCGCTACAATTCTTAAAGGCGATAATTCAATGTCTGAATTTTATTCGGTTGCCGTTACAAACAATTATCAGCAGGCAGATACCGGAACAAAAATGATTCACCTCGGAAAAAATACTAGCAGTACAATAGTTTCAAAAGGAATATCCGCAGGAAAAAGTCAGAATTCATATCGCGGACTGGTAAAAATTGCAAAAGAAGCAAAAAATGCACGTAATTTTTCGCAATGCGACTCATTACTGCTTGGAGATAAATGCGGTGCTCATACATTCCCGTATATAGACGTTGATAATGACAGCGGAATCGTAGAACATGAAGCTACAACATCAAAAATCAGCGAAGAGCAAATCTTTTATTGTAATCAAAGAGGAATATCAACCGAAGAAGCTATTGGTCTTATTGTTAACGGATATGCAAAAGAAGTCCTTAATAAATTGCCTATGGAATTTGCAGTTGAGGCACAAAAATTGTTACAGATAAGTTTGGAAGGAAGTGTGGGATGATTATGACTGTTGATGAAAAACAGTTGAAAAATTATAAAAAGAATGGATTATAGAAAATTACATATAAGTGAAATTATTTCGGGAGAAAATTTTAATTATAAATTAATTATAAATTTTTTATCAGATAATCCTGATTATGTACAAAAATTCATTGATTATTCGCTTTCCGGTAAAAAAAACGCGTGGAGAGCTACATGGATTTTATATCATTATAGTAATAGACATGGTATCAGTCAATTACAGCCGTTTGCAACAGATTATATAAATCTTATAAAAAAAAATAAAATTGACGGATATATACGCGAAACAATAAAAATTGTAAATCAGCTGGAACTTAACGAAGAACAAACCTGTGAGTTTTATGATATATGTCTTGAGTTACTATGGAATAATAAGATGCAACCGTCGGTACGTTCCGTTGCTTTTGAGTTTCTGTTAAAAACAGCTAACAAATATCCCGAATTACAGAATGAGATTTTCGAAGTATTCAGTCAAATTAAAGAACATTTATCAAACGGGATAAAACAATCACTGACAAACAGAATTGCAAATTATAAAATTAAAAAACAATTGAATTAATCAATACAATAGAACAAAAAATATGTTAAAAATAAAAAACTTACATGCAGAAATAAACGGCACAAAAATTTTAAAGGGATTTAATCTTGAAGTTAAAACAGGCGAAGTTCATGCAATTATGGGACCCAATGGTTCGGGAAAATCAACTTTGGCGAATATTCTTGCAGGGAAAGAGGGATATAAAATTACGGAAGGAGAAATAACTTATGAAGGCGATAATTTATTTGAAATGAGTGCCGAAGAAAGAGCAAACAAAGGGATTTTTCTGAGTTTTCAATATCCCGTTGAAATACCCGGAGTAAGCATGATAAATTTTCTGAAAACAGCGGTTAACTCTCTGCGTAAATATAGAGGCGAAAAAGAACTGAATGCAACGGAATTTTTGAAATATATGATGGAAGCTAAAGAAATTGTGGATATAAAATCTGATCTTACAAACAGGTCGGTAAACGAGGGATTTTCGGGAGGTGAGAAAAAACGAAACGAAATATTTCAGATGGCAATACTGAATCCTAAACTGGCAATTCTTGATGAAACCGACTCGGGGCTTGATATTGATGCTCTTAAAGTTGTGGCAAACGGCGTTAATAAACTTAAATCTCCCGATAAAGCGGTAATTGTCATAACTCACTATCAAAGATTGCTGGATTTTATTGTCCCCGACACCGTTCATGTTTTATATGACGGTAAAATTGTAAAATCAGGGAAAAAAGAACTGGCTTTGGACCTTGAAAAACAAGGATATAACTGGATTAAAGAAAAATATGCCTGATAATTTTAAATTTAATTATGGATATCAATAAAACATTTGAAAAATATATAGACTTTTATCAAAACAATGCCGGAAATTTAAAATTATCCGAAGCAAAATCTTTATATACGCACAGACAGAACGCATTTGAAAAATTCAGAAAACTGGGTATCCCTGATAATAAAAACGAAAAATATAGAAATTTTAACTTTGACGAAATATGTAATAAAGATTACGAATTTGTTTTTCAACCCGGAAAAACCAATGTTGACCTTAAAGAGTTTTTTCAGTGTGAGGTAGAAGATATGGATACTCATGTAATTCTTTTATCTAACGGAGGATATTATTCGGGAAATAAGGAAATTACA
This sequence comes from Bacteroidales bacterium, assembly GCA_007130555.1. GTDB lineage: Bacteria > Bacteroidota > Bacteroidia > Bacteroidales > ML635J-15 > SLSH01. The sequence goes on along the minus strand of SLSH01000070.1, from coordinate 5,971 downwards.
GACTTGCCCGAAGGCGTAATTATCTGCGGATTAAATGAAGCAAAAGAAAAGCACTTGAAAATTGTTGAAAAATATTATAATAAATATGCAGATAAAATTGATGATGGTATAATCAGCCTTAATACAATGCTTGCAAATGACGGATTGTTTATTTACGTGCCGGAAAATGTAAAAATTAATAAAACAATTCAGCTGGTTAATCTTACTCACGGTTTCGGAAACAAGAATATTTTTAAAAGAAATTTGTTTATTCTTGATAAAAGCTCATCTCTTAAACTGATTATCTGCGACCATACATTAAACAACAGCAATAATTTTGTTATTGACGTTACCGAAACTTTTATTGAGGAAAATGCCGGTCTGGAATATTATACTCTACAAAACGAGCCTAACCGGTCTGCAGTAATTAATTCCATACTGGTTAATCAGGAAAAATACAGTAATTTCTCAGGACTTGCTTTATCGCTTCATGGAGGAATTATCAGGAATAATATTTATACAAAGCTTGCGGGCGAATTCTCGAATGCTGATATATACGGATTGTTTTTAACCGACAGAGATCAACGGATTGATAATTATACTTTTATTGACCATGCCGTACCCGATTGCAAAAGCAATGAATTATTTAAAGGCATTCTGGACGATAGTGCCAGAGGTAGTTTTACAGGCAGAATATTAGTAAGAAAAGATGCACAGAAAACCGAAGCTTATCAAACCAATAAAAATTTATGTCTTACTTCTGATGCAAAAATGATAACAAAACCACAACTTGAAATTTATGCGGATGATGTAAAATGCAGTCATGGAGCAACTGTGGGACAGTTAGACGAAAATGCTTTGTTTTATCTCAGGACAAGAGGAATTGATAAAAAAGAAGCCCGACTAATGCTTATGTCTGCTTTTGCGGATGATATAATCCGAAATATAAATATCGAAGCCCTGCAAAAAAGAATATCAGGACTGGTAAACTCAAGATTAAGGGGAGAACTTTCGGATTGCAGTCATTGTTTACTTAATTGCAGTGGTAAGAAAGTGTTGGGGTAGAAAGTTTTTTGTAAGTTGACAAAAGGATGGCAAAAACTGTATCAAAAACTTTTTGATAATAATTTATATTTATACCTTAAATCCGCAATTTACTACTGCATGTCTGAACTGTATGCCATCTGCGGAAATGCTAAGCGTTCTTGTCCCGCGAACAGTAGTACCAAAAACGCTGTTGACAATACCGACAAGTAAATATAAGCAGATGGTCTTTGGTGTTTTTTGGAAAAGGGATGTTAATTCAAAAACTCTTTCTCAGGCTCAAAGTCCGATATTTGTTTTTAAAAAAATTATATGTAATTTTGTATTTTAGAATTGGTATAAGGTTGAAATTAATAATTTTAAATTTTTTTGATTTATGAAAAAAATAATATTATTACTATCGGTTGTTATTTTATCAATGATTGCACTAAATTCATGTTCCAAATATGAAGAAGGACCTGCATTTAGTTTGCGTACAAAAATGAGTCGTATAACAGGTACATGGGTAATTGACGAAATAACCGAAAATGGGGTAAATGTAAAAGTCCCTTATTATATCAGAATGGAAGTTATATTTAATAAAAGTGGTACGGGCGGCTTTGAGATTATTGTTACGGCTCAGGATTATGATAACCCTTTATTATACAGAGAAGATTTTCAGTGGCAATTTGAAGTTGATAAGGAATATATATCAATTACAGGAGAAACTACAAGTGATGAGAGAAGTCTAAAAGGTCCGGCTCCTCCCGATCCTGATGATGAAGAAGAAGAATATGAATTAATTGTTGATAAAGAAGAAGTTAAAAAATTATTTAACATAAATTTATATGCCAAAATATTAAGACTCACAAATACCGAACTATGGCTTATAGAAACCAAATATATTGATGAAGAACCTTTGGTTATAAGAACAAAAATGAGTAAAAAATTATAATATTTAGATACAAATTTTAAGTTAGATATGATATCAAAACAAGAATTTCAAAAAATAATTTTGCAGGGTATTCCTGATGAATTACCAAAACTAAGGGATTATGATGAAAATATAAATCATGCTCCCAAGCGTAAAGAAATTTTAAATTCGGAAGAAAAAAAACTTGCAATAAAAAATGCATTAAGATATTTTTCTGCAAAATTTCATAAAGACCTGGTAAAAGAATTTAAGGAAGAGCTTGATAAATACGGCAGAATTTATATGTACAGATTTCGTCCTGATTATGAGATTACTGCCCGTGATATCAACTGGTTTCCTCATAAATCAAAGCAAGCTGCGGCAATTATGTTAATGATATCCAATAATCTGGATAATACGGTTGCACAACATCCGCATGAATTAATAACTTATGGCGGAAACGGAGCGGTATTTCAAAATTGGGCACAGTATTTACTGACAATGAAATATCTTGCTGAAATGACTGACGAACAAACTCTGGTAATATATTCCGGTCATCCTATGGGTTTATTCCCCTCTCATAAAGATGCTCCGCGTGCGGTTGTTACAAACGGAATGATGATCCCGAATTATTCTAAACCCGATGACTGGGAAAAATTCAATGCTCTTGGAGTAACGCAATACGGGCAGATGACCGCCGGTTCGTATATGTATATCGGTCCGCAGGGAATTGTTCACGGAACTACAATTACAGTTCTTAATGCGGGCAGAAAGATATCCGAAAAAGGAGAAGGTCTGGAAGGTAAGTTATTTATAACATCAGGGCTTGGAGGAATGAGTGGCGCACAACCTAAAGCCGCTAATATCACCGGAATTGTAAGTATTTGTGCCGAAATTAATCCTAAAGCAGCAACAAAACGCCACGAACAAGCCTGGGTTGACGAATTGATTGATGATGTTGACAAAGCAATTGATACTGCAATTGACTGGCAGAAAAAAAGACAACCCCGTTCAATAGCTTATCTCGGAAATATCGTAGAACTCTGGGAAAGACTTGTTGAAAGAAATATTATGGTTGATCTCGGAAGCGATCAGACTTCATTGCATAATCCATGGGCAGGAGGATATTATCCCGCAGGATTGTCTTATGAAGAATCAAATAAAATGATGAGTAAAAATCCCGACAAATTTAAAAAACTTGTTCAGGAATCCCTCAGAAGACAAGTAAATGCAATAAATTCTCTTGCCCGAAAAGGTATGTATTTCTTTGATTACGGAAATGCCTTTTTACTTGAAAGCCAAAGAGCAGGAGCAGATATTATGGCTGAAAATCGTGTTGATTTTAAATATTCTTCCTATGTTCAGGATATTATGGGTCCTATGTGTTTTGACTACGGATTTGGTCCTTTCAGATGGGTATGTACTTCAGGCAATCCCGATGATCTGGAAATTACCGATAAAATTGCCGTAGAAGTTCTTGAGAAAATTGCTACTACTGCTCCAAAAGAAATCAGTCAACAGATGAAAGACAATATAAAATGGATAAAAGAAGCGCAGGAAAACAATCTTGTTGTTGGTTCGCAGGCAAGAATTCTTTATGCCGATGCAGAAGGACGGATAAAAATTGCCGAAGCTTTTAATAAAGCAATAAAAGACGGCATAATTTCCCTGCCTGTTGTACTCGGAAGAGACCACCATGATGTTTCGGGAACAGATTCTCCTTACAGAGAAACATCAAATATATATGACGGAAGCAGTTTTACGGCAGATATGGCAATCCATAATGTAATAGGCGATTCGTTTAGAGGAGCTACATGGGTATCAATACATAACGGAGGAGGAGTAGGTTGGGGGGAAGTTATTAACGGAGGATTCGGAATGGTATTAGACGGCTCGGCAGACTCGGACAGAAGGCTTAAGATGATGCTGTTCTGGGATGTTAATAATGGCATAAGCAGAAGAAGCTGGGCAAGAAATGAGGGAGCAATTTTTGCAATTAAAAGAGCAATGCAGAATTGCCCCGATTTAAAAGTTACACTGGCAGAAATTGCCGATGATGATTTGATTGATTCCGTTATGTGATTAAACGAAATTCGGAAACCGAATATAATTTGTTCAAAATTATCGTTGTTTATCCATAGTTAACAGAAATTCTTCATTAGTTGATGCTTGCATCAATCTTGTTTTCATAAATTCCATTGCTTCAATAGAGTTCATATCTGCCAGAAATCCTCTTAATACCCACAATCTGTTAATAAGGTCTTCGTTAACCAAAAGATCTTCTCTTCTTGTACTTGAAACGGTAATATCAACGGCAGGATAAACTCTTTTATTTGAAAGTTTTCTGTCTAACTGCAACTCCATGTTTCCTGTTCCTTTAAATTCTTCAAAAATTACTTCGTCCATTTTAGAACCTGTTTCTGTAAGTGCAGTTGCAAGTATTGTTAGTGAGCCTCCGTTTTCGATATTTCTGGCTGCACCAAAAAATCTTTTCGGTTTGTGTAATGCATTTGAATCAACACCTCCCGACAAAACTCTTCCCGATGCAGGAGCAACCGTATTATATGCACGTGCCAGTCTGGTTATTGAATCAAGCAGTATTACCACATCATGTCCGCATTCAACCATTCTTTTTGCTTTTTCCAAAACTATGGTTGATATCCTTACATGCCTGTCTGCAGGTTCGTCAAATGTAGATGCAATTACCTCTGCATCAACGTTTCTTGCCATATCTGTTACTTCTTCGGGGCGTTCGTCAATTAATAATATAATCAGATAAACTTCAGGATGATTTGCGGCAATAGCATTTGCAATTTCCTGTAATAAAACGGTTTTTCCTGTTTTTGGCTGTGCTACTATAAGTCCTCTTTGTCCTTTACCTATCGGAGTAAATAAGTCAACTATACGGGTTGACAAAGTTGCTTTACCATTTCCTGTAATATCAAATTTTGAATCGGGAAATAAAGGTGTAAGATGATAAAAAGGGATTCTGTCTCTGATTATCGAAGGGTCGCGACCATTAATTTTATTGATTTTTAATAAGGGCCAGAATTTCTCTCCTTCTTTTGGCGGTCTGATAGTTCCCTCTACAGTATCACCCGTTTTTAATCCGAATAATTTTATTTGGGATTGCGAAATATATACATCATCAGGAGAACTTAAATAATAAAAATCTGATGAACGTAAAAATCCATAACCGTCCTGTATAATCTCCAGAACTCCAATTACCGAAACAATTCCTCCGAAATCAAATGTTTCCTGTTTTTTTACATCGGTTTTTTCGAGTTCCGGCGATTCGGGCTTGATATTATTATTTTTTTCTTCAGTTTTTCTCTCAGGAACTACATCCTGTTCTTTTTGTACAGGTAAAGATTCTTGTGGAGGAGCAGGTGCTTTTACTTCCTCTCTTTTTTTGTGTTGAACCTGTTTATCTTTTTGTTTTTTGTGAGGCTTAGAGATGCTTTCAGGTATTTCGGATTCTTTCTTTATATTATTTTCGGAATTATTCAAAGATTCATGAGAGTTAAATAAGTCTGCATTTTTGTGTTGCGGACTTTCAACTTTCTTCAAGGGCTCTTCTTTCTTCTCTGAATTGGATTCTCCATTCGAAGCAGCATGATTCTCTTTCCGGGAGTCTGAATCATAATTGATTTTTGCAGCTTTTTTACGGGGACGAAACTTTTTCTTGTTTTCAGACTCCGTAGCGCCTTCAGAAGCTTTGATAGCCTGTTCGTCCAAAATTTTATAAACTAAGTCCTTCTTTTTGTAAGAATCTAATTTTTTTATTCCCAATTCTCTTCCGATTAATTTTAACTCAGGTAATAACTTTGAGTTTAATTCGATAATATCAAAATTCATTTTTAATGATTTACTTTTATTTGTTGAACATAAATTCGCGTTGATTTCTTAATCTAACTCTGATTATTCTTGATTTAAAGCCTAAAAAAAACAGAGTTTAAAAATATTTTACAATAATAGGCATATTTTTTTTAATAAAAAAATAAAAAATAATAAATAATAATAAGCAACCATTTATTTTAATAAAACGTATTATAT
>SLSH01000186.1 GCA_007130555.1 Bacteroidales bacterium | reverse complement strand
ATTTTTTTTTTTTTTTCAATATAAAAACTTTTCGAGAATTTCCAAAATATTTTTTGATGTATCATGAAATAAAATAATATCGCCTCCCTTAATTTTTTTTGTAATCCTTTTTAAAACAATTTCGGGATTTTCATTTTTAGTGTCAAGAGAACGTACCGACCAGCCTATTGTGGTCAAGTTCATTTGCTTAACTGCCATAAAAATAAGAGGATTTATAACTCCGAACGGAGGTCTGAAATATTTATTATCGGAATTTGTAATCTCCTCGATTATTTTATTTGTTTTCAGTATTTCCGACTTAATTTTTTTAACGGATTTTAAGGGAAAAAGATTTGAATGACTATAAGAATGATTGCCAATTAAATGATTATTATTATAAATGTCTTTTAATAAATCTTTATTTTTTTCGGCTTTACTGCCAATAATAAAAAAACTTGCTTTGGCATTATACTTATTTAATAAATCCAATATTGCCGGAGTATTTTTGCTGTCGGGACCATCGTCAAAAGTAATTGCAAGTTTATTTTTGATATTCGGGTTACTATTAAGTGTTTTTACAAAAAAGGATGACCTGATATTTGATGATGCCCATATCATAATTGCAAGATATGCAAACAAAATAAGCACACAGATAATAAGTTTATATGTATCGGGTATTGATAAAGCTAAACTTATTATCAGTGCTGTAACAAATGATAATGTAATTAAAACAAATTTTAACATTTTTCCATTAATAAAACCGAACAGTCTTTATTCTTTGTAAAATTAAATGCAATTCCTCTTTGATATTTATTTTTATTTTTGTTAATATGGATTAAAGGTTCGGGGATTTTATTATTTTCAATAATATTGTTTGCCAAAAACATTCCAAAACCCGATGCGGTGTCGTATTCTCCGATTAAATGTTTATACTTGACGATACTGCTGTCAGCAAACTGTTTATAGAATTCATCATATATATTGTCGTTTTCAGAATTGTCCGATCCGCTTACAATAAAGTCAATATCATTGAGGGATAAATTATTTTTTTTAAGTAATTCATTTATCTTTTCATTCAAATCATCAATTCTATTAATTGAATTCATAATCAGGACATCCTTTAATCGCACTTTGTAATCGTCTGTTTTACAATTAGATAAAACAAAGAATGTAGCACCTTCTCCGAATTTTGTTTTTTGCCGGTTATTTTTTTCACAATCTGCATTTTTCAGTAACTCATAAACTTCTTCGTTTATTTCATCAGTTCCGCCTACAAGCACATTAACATCTTTATTATCCTTTAAAAACATAAGGGCATCAATTAGTGCAGTTTCGTAAGACAAAGCTTTTTGGGTAAATGTAAGGTTGTAATTTTTACATTTAATAAGTAAAGCCAATTGTCCTGAAATAGTATTATGAGTTGACTGAATAAACGGAGTCGGGTTTAACAATTGTTCGTTGTTTTCTGCAATTTGTATTAAAAATTTAGCGGTATCTTCCACACATCCTAATCCTGTTCCTACAATAATGGCATCGGGTTGTAATACATTTGCTTTATTCAGACATGATACTGCCGTTGTAAGACTGATTTTGAGTATTTTACTCATTCTGCGTAATAATTTGGCATCAATATACTCTCTGAATTCAGGACTTACGCATTTATAGTAATTATCTTCGTGTAAAACCGTATCGGAAAAGATATCGGTTTTATTAAAAGTGTCCTGAGCTGTAATAGCTTCTGATGATTTTATGTATATATCCATTCCGTTATTATTTTTAAACATTTAATTACTTGTTTCTTTTGATAAAAATCCATCAATTGTATCAATAGACTCAAGAATTTCACGTGCTAAATTCTGGTCATCAATTCTTACATTATATTCTGTCTGCAAAGCCACAATAATTTCGAGAGAATCTATAGAATCAAGCCCGAGGATATTTTCTTTTGAAAAAAGAGGAGCACTGTTATCTATATCATCCGGTTTTACATCGGGAATATTAAGCTTATCAATTATCAATTGTTTGATTTCTGTTTTTCTGTCATTCATAATTTTTATATGTCTTATTTATTATTACTTTTAATATATTTATATAAATCACTGAAAAATTCTTTTTCTTCATAAGCTCTTTCTCTTATCATATTACTCAATTCCTGTATTTTTTCTTCTCCAAGCTCTCTTTTTTTTCCGATTCTGGTGGTAAATAACGATATGTTTCTCCAGTTATCTCCGATTTTCATAATTCTTTCTGAAAAAGTCAGGAGTTTTTGATCATTTAAGATTTCAGATGCCTGTCTTAAGAATGTAGCGTATAAAAATCTGAATCCTGCTCCTCCTGTACCCTGGTCTTCCAAAAAAATATGAATTTTCATTATTTCGTGAGATAAATGCTCAATATCTCTGGTATGTTTGGGCCATAAAACAATTTTATCGGCAAATTTGTGAATTCCTTTTACACCAATAAACGGTATTGGTATTTTAAGCATATTAAAACATGCTTTTTTAATCCCTTTAATTATATATTTTTCATAATCTATTTTATCGGGAACGCTTTTAACATAATACATAAATCCTTTTGGAGCCATTAGTCCTTTTGCAAATCTGGCTTTTCTTAAAGACTCTCTTTCTATTTCCTGAATTTTTGTATAATAGCTGTCGCTAACAATATATTTCGACCCGTTTTTTCCGATAATGGTAATAAAATGTGTATTATTATGTACGCCTTCATACGAAGCATAATCCATATAAAAAAAGTCAACCTGAACAGCTACGGGGATTTTCTTTTCTATCAGTAAATCCAGTTCCTCTTCTGCTTTAAGCGGATTGCGATATTTTGCGGAATAAAATTCCATGTCCGGCAAATTTGCTATTTTATTTCTTATTTGTCCCGGTTTGGTTCTTGTAACTATAACAGGGAAAGTAAATCTGGAAGATTTAAAATATCCAAAAAATATACCTCTTCCTATACCAAAAGCCATTGGTTCGGTAATTTCCAGTCCTGCATGATTTAACAATCCTGTTAATGCTCCAGTTTCACAATGAGCCGCCATCTTATGTTTGTATGATTCTATTATCATATTTATTTATTTATTTTTAATTTCGGTTAATACTGAAAAAGGATTTTTTGTTTTAGATTGCTTAATACAAAAATATCCAGGTTCTTTATCTTTGATATAAAACGATTTCATTTCTTCATTTTCCTGATATTGTATCAACTGAAAAATATTTGCGACAGGCACACCGAATACCTCGGCATATCTAAACAAAACTGAAAGTTTTATTTTTGAAAAGTTTTCAGGTTTAAAATGCTTTTTAACTCTGTATTTGCTGAGACTTACTCTTGCAGCCAACTCAGCCTCAGACATTTCCATTAACATCATATAATAATAGACAGGACTTATTTCGTTGTTTGCTAACTGTACGGACAGTTGTTTTTCAAGATTAGTTAATTTAAACCAGTAATCGTCCAGATAATTTTTACTGAGATGAGAGCCTGTTTGAATGGGACCGTATGTTCCGTCATCTTTTTCGGCATACAAAATCAACTGTTTAGGTTCGTAATCCTCATAAATATCTTTAGCTTTCATTTTTTAAATTAGTTTATTAAAGTTTTACTTAACTCAAATAATATTTTCTTTTTTAAATTTAATATATGTAATAATCTGACAAATTAATATAAAAAACAATAAAGGCAACATAACCTTTAATAAATCAATAATTGAGCCTCCTTTTAAGAATAGTATATAAAACCCTTCCAGGCACCAGTATAGAGGAGAAAAATTGCTTATAATTTTCAATAAATCCGGCATAGCAAAAACCGGCACCATAATACCTCCGAGAACAGCAAAAATAATTATTGATATCGCTCCTATTCCATTTGCCTGTTCATGAGTTTTTGCCAGAGTCCCAACCATTAAAGCATAACTGACAGCCGAAAGAGCAGTAATCAATACAACAATAAATAAAGTAAAAATGTTTGCGGGTAATATAAGTTTTGGCAAATCAATTACAGGGAAGAAGAAAATTCCGACTGAAAAAATAACCACAACCTGTATAACTGCCACCATAATATATACTATTATTTTACTGCCGATAATTGTAGTAAAGTTTACGGGCATTGTTTTTAATCTGTTAAAGCCTCCGTTCAGTCGTTCTTTAACAATACTGTTCCCGAGAGAAACAATCATAAAAAACATTGCAAAAATGGTCCATGCGGGCACATTGTGTTGTGTTGTATTCGGTATAATATCATGATTTGACGCATAAGATTGTACTATTCCCATTTCTTCGGAAAATACAGCATCTTTAAAATCTTCGGATATTTTCTCCACTCCCATTTGCTCGTATATTAAATCCAGTAATAATGAATTTTCAATGCTTTTTATGTAAATATTAATCATATTCATTATTGAATAATAAAAAGTTTCCTGTAAAACAGGGTCATTATAAAAGTTTACCTTAGCTGTTTCGGTTAATGAATATTCTTCGGGATGCTCTGCAATTCCTATATCTGCAAACATTAAACTGCTGACATATTCGTTTTTTTCGATTAAAGATGACGAAAAATTATCGGGTATATATATGGCAGTAAGTCGTTTTTTTTCCAGCAACGCATTATTGACATCTTCACGTTCAACACTGTTATCTTCTTCAACCATAAACATTTCGGATTCTTTTATCATTTCTATCAATTGATATGCAGGTTCAGACGTATCGTGATTAACAATAAGTATTGATATTTGATTTTTGTTGATTTTACTAAAAGCTTTATCCTGTACGGCAGTTATTACTACCACAAGTACCAAAGGCATAAGGAACATAAACAACAAGCCTACCGTATCGCTTTTAAGTATAAGCAATTCTTTATTTATTGAAGATAATAATCTATTCATATTCTTTATAATTCCTTTTTTTCTGTAGTAAGATTAATAAATAATGTTTTTAAATCATCTACATTATATTTGCTTTTTAAATTATCAACAGTATCACATGCTATAAACATTCCGTTATCAATAAACACGACACGGTTACAGAATTCTTCTGCTTCCGACATATGATGCGAAGTATAAACAATTGTAGTTCCTTCGGAATTCAATTTATTCAGATAATTTATCATGGCATATTTACTCTGCACATCGGCACCCACAGTGGGTTCGTCTAAAAACAACACTGAAGGTTTATGTACTATACCTATTGCCAGGCTCATTCTTCTTTTAACTCCGCCTGAAAAAGTCTTAACTTTTTTATCGGCAAGTTTTTGAATATCTAAAACAGAAAATATTTCTTCTGCTCTTTCTGCAATTTCTTTTTTTGATAATTTATAAAATGCCCCGAAGTACATCATATTCTGTATTGGAGTAAGTTCTTCGTAGAATGCATAATCTTGAGGCACAAAACCGATTTGTTTTTTAATATCCGAAGAACTTAAAGATATTCCGTTATTTTGATATGTATATTCACCTGAAGTTGCCTTTAATATTCCGCATAAAATTGAAATTAATGTTGTTTTTCCTGCACCATTCGGACCCAATATTCCGAATTTTTCACCTTTATATACGGTAAAACTGACTTGTTTTAAACTGTCTTCGCTTGCTTTATTATACCTTTTGGTTAATTTATCTACTAATATACAGTTTTCTTTTGTCATTACTTAATTTTATGATATGTTTTTAAAATTTTCCCGGCATCATTCATATTTAGAAAAGACTAAAGTTGAATTATTTCCTCCAAAGCCAAAAGAATTTGATAAGACATTATTTATTTTCACATTCATTTTTAGATCTGTTACAGGGCTCAAATTTAATTCATCAATAAGATTTTTAAAATTCAAATTCGGATAAATCATACCGTGTTTAATTGCAAGAATTGAAATAACTGCTTCAACCGCTGCTGCTGCACCCAGTGTATGTCCCGTAAATGATTTTGTAGAACCGAATGGAGGTATTTTGTTTTCAAAGATTCTTTTAATTGCAATTCCTTCTGATAAATCATTATTGTTAGTGCCTGTTCCGTGTGCATTTATATAATCAATATCATCAGGATTAAATTTGCTCATTTTCAATGCATTTAACATTGAGATATATGCTCCTTCTCCTTCGGGAGATGATGCTGTTTGATGATATGCGTCATTGGCATTTGCATACCCCGATAGTTTACATAATGGAGTTACTCCTCTGCCGGCAGCCGATTTGTCCGACTCCATTACCAAAAAACCGGCTCCTTCGCCTAAATTAAGTCCTTGTCTGTCTTTGTCAAACGGTTTACACGGATTTTTGTCAAGTATCATTAAGGAATTAAATCCGTTTAGCGTAAACTTACACAATGCATCTGTACCTCCTGCCAATACGATATCCACGATATTATGTTTAATTAAGCCTGCACCGTGTATTATTGCATTGGCAGCCGATGAACATGCGGTAGTAAGGGTTGTTCTGTATCCTGTAATTTCCAGAAAATCCGCGATTTTATCGGCAGGGTCACCGCTGGGATGTGTATGAATAAATCCCGATTTGTAATTTTTTGAAAAATAGTCCGTTTCGGTTTTATCCATCCCTCCTACTGTCGTAGCCGAAATAACGCCAATTCTAAGTTTTAAATCTTCTTTATTTAATCCGGCATTATAAAAAGCTTCTTTGGCTGCAATTATACCCAATAAACTTGTACGCGTATATTTTTTATAATTATCTGTTGAAATATCCAGTTTATCCAACATTTGCGGGTTAGACAAGTTTACCTCTCCCACCTTAAATTCATTTTTGTGTTTTGTATCCAGGTGTTTGATATTTCCAATACCTGATTTTTTTAATTTTAATGAAACAAGGTTTTCATCAACATTATTTCCTAATGCAGAAATTATTCCCATTCCTGTTATTAAAACATCACTCTGCATAATACTTTTTAAAATTTTAAAATAATCAATTAAGTCTGCTTTCGGACTTATTTTTTCTTTTCAGTAATATATGTTGCCAGCGAATTAATTGATTGCATTGCTTTTTTTCCTTCTTCCTGTTCGGTAATTTTAATTCCGTATTCTTTTTCCAGAAGTACAATTATTTCCAAAGCATCAATTGAATCCAATCCCAAGCCTTCCTGAAATAAAGGGGCATCCGGATCAATCTCATCGGGAGCAATTTCTTCAAGATTTAATTGTTCAATCAATTCGGATTTTAATTTTTCAACTAATTCAGTATTCATAATTTTACAATTTAAATTGCTAACTTTTTTCCAATAAATATATGCTTGCAAAATAATTATTATTTTCATCAAAATCAACAAAACCTGTCAAAGAAAACTTTGCTTTTTTTTCATTAAAAAGCATTCGGGTATAATCAAACAGTATTTCTTTATCAAATATTTCCTGAACAAACATCATCTCTTCACCTTGAAACCTGTTTCTGATACAAATTTCTCCGATAAAAATGTTAGGTAGTGTATAAACGAATAATGCGGGGCTCGGTATTTCTTTTAATGAATTCTGATATTCCGTATCAGTATGTAATGATGATGATTTACATGAAAAAACTAAAGCAATATCCTGTTTGTCAGTATTGTTAAGTTCAGTATTTTTCAGTAAAAGTTCTGCTCCAAGAAATCCGAGTTTACACATATTCGACATTTTATGAAACTTCGGATATTTAATTTCAAATTTTTTATATACAGACATTGCAAATTCCGCAAAATTCATGGTTTCGGGGAGTGTCAGCAATTCAGTATTATCAATAAACACTGAATTATCGGCAATTTCAATATGTTTTAAAATTTTCAATTTATTCATATTTTTTTAATTAGTAAAGTTCCGTTACATCCTCCAAAACCTGATGTTAATTTTAAAAATGAATTAATATTTTTTTCTGTATTTTTATCTGCGACATTTATTTTCTCGGAAACTCCAAACTTTTCATAGCCCATAGTTTTTAATACGATATTATTTTTCATTGCACAGATACTGATAATTGTTTCCAATATTCCTGCTGCACCGAGAGTGTGTCCGAAAAATCCTTTTAATCCGTTAACATAAACATCATTTAATTCAGCTTTACTTATTGCCACGGCTTCCATATTATCATTATAAGGAGTTGCCGTTCCGTGGGCAGAAATAAAACCAATATCCTTATTATTATTCAGCGTATTATTTATTGCATTAAACAATCCTGTTCCTTCTTTGGAAGGACCTGATATATGATTGGCGTCATTATTAGTTGAGCCATTAACTATCTCAATATTACTTTCTTTATTTCTATTTGTAATTACAATTGTTGCTGCGGCTTCTCCCAAATTCAGGCCATCTCTGCCGGCATCAAAAGGTTTGCATGGTTCAGAACTTAAAGACATAAACGACTGAAAACCTGAAACTATAAATTTAGAAATAATATCTGCTCCTACAATTACGGCATTATCGTATTTATTTGAATCTATCAGTCTTTTTCCCAGCAATATAGCAGACACTCCTGATATGCATGCACATGAAACGGTTACCGGTTTATTGGCGGCATTAAAAAAATCTGCAATAATTTCAGCAGTTTTCCAAAGATATACTCTGTCGTATGAAAATCCCTGTTTTTCGTTTAATAAATCAATATTTCCTTTTGTAGTAGATAGAATAAGGATTGTTTTTTTTGATTTCAGATTAATGTCTGTATTCTGCAGAGCTTTTGAAATTGATAAGATACAGATTTTTTCAAACTTTGTATAACTCTGGTTCTCAGATATATTTGAGAATTCTCTGTCAATAATTTCATTATTGATAATCGAAGTCTGTATAGGACTCTGAGAATATTTTTCATCATTAATCCGCTTAATTCCGGTTATACCCGACAAAACATTTTTATAGTTTTCGGCACAGGAAAAGCCCAAGGATGAAATTATATTATCTGATTCTACAAAAACCGACATCTTTGCCTTCTTCTAAATTTTATTTATAACAATCCGTATTTCTTTTTCCAATTTATATAAAATTCAGGATTAGTAAATTCCATTTCGCTATTTTCATTAATAAAAACCTGAGTACTACGTGCTTTTAAAACAACCGAATTATCTGATTCTCTAAATATTTTATAGTCAAAAATTATTTTAGCCGCTTCTGTATTTACAAATTTGGTTTCAATAATTATTGTTTCTCCGTATCTTGTTTGTTTGGTATAATTAATTTCCAGATTTACAATCGGAGTCATTAGTCCATATTTATAAACATCATAATATCCCAGTTGAAATTCCCGTCCAAATGCTTCTCTTCCGTCTT
>SLSH01000241.1 GCA_007130555.1 Bacteroidales bacterium | reverse complement strand
CAACAAACAAATCCTTTATTTTTTTAACTGAAAATCCCGTTTCCATAGCCAGATTATAAAGTTTTAAAACTGCTTTTTTACCTTTGTCTCCAAGATTTATGCTGTAATCATTAACATACAGTTCAATATGTTTTGAAATTATTTCTTCATCGGATATTTGAGAATATTTTTTTATAAATCCCAAAGATTTTGCAGGATTTTCAAATCCGTAAATAATACTTTTTCGGATTAAAATATCAATATCTTTTTTTATATTTTCGGGTAAATCTCGTTTAACAGCTATTCCTCCCAACGGAAGCGGGAGACTATATTTATCCTCCCATATTGTTCCTAAATCGGCAATTAGTTTTAAGCCTTTTTTTTGATATGTAAACCGTGTTTCGTGAATTATTAAGCCTGCATCACATTCCCCCGATAACAAAACTTCCTCTATATCCGAAAATACATATTCATAAAAATTATCTTTATTTTTTAATTCCGGAAATAAAATATTCATCAGTAAAAATGCCGTTGTATTTTTTCCGGGAATTGCAATTTTACAATCAGATAATTCATCAGGATAAATTTTTTGTTTACCGATTAATAAAGGTCCGCAATTTTTTCCCAGAGCACTTCCCGAGTTTAATAACAGGTATTTATCCGCAACCTGAAAATACGTGTAAAAACTTAATTTTGTAATATCTGGCATCGAATCGTTAACAGCTTTATTTAGTTCTTCAATATCTGTAATATGGGGGATAAATTTATATTTGCCGGTATCAATTCTGTTATTAAAAATTGCATCAAAAATAAATGTGTCGTTAGGACAAGGAGACATTGAAGTTAGAAGTTTCATAAATTTTTTGTTTCAAAAATAATAATTTGTCTCAACAATTTGCAACAACCTAAGCACCCTTACTGGTACTGTTGACGCTGAAAATAACCAGTCTCCAAACAACCTAAACAACCTGACAGCGTCAATAGACCTGTCAGGTTGTTTAGGTTGTTTGGGATTTGTTTGTCAAATTAATATATTCATTTATAATTTCCGAATAATTTTTTATTGCTTCTTTAATTTTCCATTTATTTCTCGGAGTTTCTCCAATAATATTTGATACGGCTCTTATTTGTACACATTTTGTATTAAATAGTTTTGCACACATCATTACAGCTGCTCCTTCCATGCTTTCGATAAATACATTTTCGGGTTGACTTATATTTTCGGGAATATTTACTGTAATCGCATGAGCCGTTGAAAGTTTTTGAAAATAATCAGGGATATTATTATCCAAAATTAATTTACCTTCCGTAAAAAGCCGGGAGTATTGTTTATTAAAATCCGAATTGAATATATTTATAAATCTGTTATTATCATAATATCCCAGATCTCCGAAATAATCGGATTTTATTAAAAAAGTTTCCGTAATTTTTGCTGTATTTTTAAATGCTCCGGCAATTCCCGTATTAATAATTAAATCCACCTTATTATTATTTAAAAATTTTGTGAGTTCAAAAATTGTCGTATGTACACCCACTCCGCTAATCAATAAGTGTGTTTTATTATTTCCGTTAAAAATATTTTCTGAAACTTGCTTTAAATTAAGTTCTGAAATTATTTCTCCGGCTTCAAATTTTGTTGCGGTAACAATTAAATGTGTCATAATTTTAAAATCCGTTTCGGCAAAATTAAGCATATTAAAATTATTTTTTGTTTATTTGCATTAAAAATTAATTTGATATGGAATTTTCATTAAACGATAATAACAGTGGTTACATAAAAACCGAAAAATATGATGAGCCAACAACTCTGAAAATAGCAGAGCATTATAAAGAAATAATTCGTTTGCTGGGAGAAGATGTTGACAGGGAAGGACTGCAAGAAAGTCCTTTAAGAGTTGCAAAAGCCATGCAATTTATGACTCAGGGGTATAATATTTCTGCGGAAGAAATTATAAAATCTACAATGTTTCGTGAGGATTATAAGCAAATGGTTATCGTAAAAGATATTGATTTGTACAGTATGTGCGAACATCACATGTTGCCGTTTTACGGGAAAGTCCACGTTGCTTATATCCCCGATAAATACATTACGGGATTAAGTAAAATTGCACGTATTGTTGATGTTTTTGCCCGCCGCTTACAAGTACAGGAAAGATTAACAACTCAGATAAAAGATTGTATCCACAATACTCTAAATCCGCTTGGCGTTGCTGTTGTAATTGAAGCTCATCATTTGTGTATGCAGATGAGAGGAGTGCAAAAACAAAATTCAATTACCACAACTTCAGATTTTACGGGGGCATTTATGAAAGATACAACACGAAACGAATTCTTAAAACTAATTGAAAGAAAATTATAAAACTAATAGAATTGTTAAAAAATATAATTAAGAAATATGAAAAAATTATTGGTTTTAACAGTATTATTATATGGATTAAATAGCTACGGACAAGTAGATGATTATTTTTTCAAAGGACTCGAAAAATATTTATCGGGAGAATATATAAAAGCCATTAATACTTTTGATACAATAATAGAAAACAATCCCAACCATATTGATGCAATTTTTTACAGAAGCAATGCAATACTTGAACTGGGTTTTTACAGAGATGCCATTGCAAGTTATAATTCGGTACTGAAAATTGACTCCGTACATATTGAAGCATATTATAACCGAGGGTTTGCAAAATATAAACAAAAGGATTTCAATGGTGCTATCGAAGACTTTTCAAAAATCCTGAAAATAGATGCAAATAATAAACTTGCATATTACAGCAGAGGTGTTACAAAATTTGATTTTCTGGATGTAAGAGGAGCTCTTATGGATTTTAATGCCGCTATTGAGATAGATTCTTTATTTATAATTGCATATATTAAAAGAGGAGAAACTAAAATCAGATTAGAAGATTATTCAGGTGCAATAAATGATTTCAACAAAGTAATAAACGCAAATAATAAAACTGCAAAAGTTTATGCAAACAGAGGAGAAGCCAATTTTAAACTCGGAAATTTCGAACAGGCAATAAACGATTTTGATAGTGCCATAGAAATTAATCCCGATATGGCAGATGTATATTACAGCAGAGCCGGTGTAAAAGAAAAAACAGAAAATTTTGCCGAAGCCATAGAAGATTTAAACAGAGCCATAGAAATAAACTCCAAGTTTATTAAAGCATATATTGAAAGAGGAAATTTACTGACAAAAACCGGAAAATATAACGAAGCTATTGCAGATTACAATAAAGTTTTAGAAATATCTCCAAAAAATTCGGAAGCATACTACAACAGGGGAGTAGTAAAATATAAAACAGAAGATTATAACGGAGCAATTGAAGATTTAAGCAAATGTATAGATGAAAATTTATCACAGATAACCTCTTTTTCCGCTATGGGAGCTGCAAGAATCAGACATAAAGACTACAAAGGAGCAATTGAAGAACTGAATAAATTAGTAGAATTAAACGATATAAATGCAAATGCTTATACAAAAAGAGGACTGGCAAAATTTAAACTCGGGAATAAAGAAGAGGCTTGTTCAGACTGGGAAGAAGCAATAAAATTAGAAGGAGATAAGGCATTTCTGCTTATAAGAAAATATTGTAAATAAATATATTCTTTCGCAGTTTTATTTTAAATCTGCAATAGGTATTAAATCCAATTCACTAATTATTTCATTGTACAATTCTTTCAATTTACTATATCCCGCAGGTTTTGTTTTTTTAAGGCGGCACAAATTAAAATTACCTGCAAAATTGTTTATATGTTCAATAATTAGTCTCGCTGCAAACCCTGTTAAAGGCAGTGAAATCAAATAAATCAAAGTTACCGGGAAACTATTGAAAATAAAAAATACTGCAATTGTCTGAATTAAATATATAATAGGTATAGCAAATATCCCCCATACAAATTTAACCGAACTGTGAAATTGCGTGTCTTTAATTTTTCGCACCACTATTTGAGGAATAAAATATGCGAAAATATTATTTAATAACCCGTATATAAATACGGGCATACAAATCAAAATTAATAAAAAATTAATAAACAGTCCGAAACAATTATTTTTTTGCTTTTCAATTGCTTGTTGAGATATTTTATAATTCTTTTTTAAATTTTCATATTCAAAAACTTTATTTTTTATGCTTTCAATTTTTTCGGGATTTTTTTCTTTATATATATCAAGTGCGTCAATAATGGTTTTACTTACATTGAATTTATTTATAATTACAGATTTTGCAGATTGAGATTTTTTAATGAATTTTTTAACATATATATCTATAATACTTTCATAAGTATTATATAAGTTTAAATCTTTAATATCAATTACCAAAGGTTTTAATCTTCTATAAATTTCATCTCTGAGCTCTAATAATGATTTTTGCGGAGATTCTTCATATATTTCCTTATAATCGGCAACACTTATTGCTTGTCCGAATTTGATATGCAAAATACTTCTCATTTTGTTGTATTTGCTGTAATAAATGCCAACGGGAACTATTTTTAAATTTAGATTAAATCCCGATTTTTCTTCTGCCATAAATGCAACACGCGGAATACCTTTTTTGACGGGAAGCAAACTTCTTTTATCGGAATGTTGTGCTTCGGGGAAAATTCCTATTTGTCCTCCGTTTTTAAGTATTTCAATGGCATTATCAAAAGATGCATCATTATTCTGCAGATTCTCTTTTCCATCTCTGACTCTATATATCGGCAGTATTTTAAACCATCGGAGAATTATTCTGAATATAGGATTGCTAAAAATGTCTGCTCTTGCAAAAAATACTATCTGCATTTTTGTGGCATAAAATACTGCAATAGAATCCATTACGGCGTTTTGATGATTCGGAGCAAAAATTAAAGGACAATTATCGGGAATGTTCTCTCTTCCCTCAATTACAATGTTTTTATAAAAAACAGACTGTAAAAAATGAACATAGTAACTTAAAAGTTCCCACGAAAAAGAGTGAGTATAATAATGTTTATTGTTATTTCGTTTCATCTGTTTTTAAAATCCCAAAATTATTATTTATTTCTCATATTCCAAAAACCAGCAATACTTAATCCTGAAATAATGTGCCATATACCCCACCACGCCACTACTATCATCATGCCACCCAAAGGAAGATGCTGAGGAAAAATAGCAGGATTAAAAATCAGAATTAATCCCAAGCCTGAATTCTGAATTCCCGTCTCAATTCCTATGGTTTTTCTGTTTTGAAAAGATAATCTGAATAATGATGCAAAACCATAACCCGACAATATGGCTATTGTATTATGAGCAAGCACTATAATTATTATCCATGAAATATATTTTAAAAAATAATCGAAATTGAAAGCAAATAAAACTATAACCATGCTTAGAAAAAATATTATTGAAAATATTTTAATCGGTTTTTTGATAATATCCGTAAATTTTTGAAAGAAATGATTTGTAAGCATTCCCAAAATAATCGGAATTCCCAAAATTAGAAATACTATTTTAAAAACCTGTACGGGATCAACTTCAAGTTCCTGAAGCAAAGGATTGTCAATCCATGGTCCGAATTTTTCGTACATACTTCCCCACACATAAAAATTTACCGGAGTAATAATAATTGCTGAAATAGTTGCTATTGCAGTTAAGCTAACAGATAAAGCTGTATTTCCTTTTGCAAGATTTGACATAAAGTTTGAAATATTTCCGCCAGGGCACGAAACTATCAAAATCATTCCCATTGCAACACCCACACTCAGATTATCCCAAAATGCCATTATCAGTAAAAAAGTAACAAAAGGCAATATCAGAAATTGTGATATTACTCCGATTATTACCGGCAGTGGATTTAACAGAAGTTTTTTGAAATGTTCCGCTTTTATTTCCAGAGCAACTCCAAACATTATTACGGCAACCGAAATGTTTAATATAAAAAGCCCTTCATCCCTGAAATTAAGCGTTACCGAATCCATTGAACTTAGTGCTTCGAACATAAAATTATTTTCTTGGTAAACTTAAGTTTTTCTACAAAAATCCCAAAATCTCTTCTGCAAGTTTTCGGGTTTGAACTGCAAAATAATTTTGGGCAAATGCGATTGGTTCTTTTTTAGAATCTCCGTTTTGAGCTATTAAATAACAGGCGTATCGTGTAAACATATAATCCTGAACCTCCCTTTGAGAACCTGAGCCTATTTGAACCATTTTCCCGACCTCGGCAAGATGGTCAATAATATTATTTCCGGAAGCTTCACAAGCAGTTTTAGCTTTATTTAATAACTTTCAAAAAATTATCCTACTTTGTGTATCCGGGCAAATGTGTAAATCCCTTGCAAACCAAAATTCAACATTTTTTTCGGTAAAATTGGCATAGCTTATTTATTATTAATTTTATATCCTATAGGTTTTCTGGGTTCATTTGTTTTTTGATGCAAAGCATCAAGTTTTTCGAGTAAGAATTTAAAAGCCTGATTGAGTTTAGCATCAAGTTTCAGGATTTCTTTTTTCAGCTCCTCATTTTCCCTCAACAATGCTCTGTATCTTGCAAAAGTTCGCATAATTTCAATGTTGATTTGAATAGCTTTTTCGGAACGCAGCACTGATGAAAGCATTGATACACCTTGCTCAGTAAAGGCTAACGGGTTTACCGAAGAATGTTTCAACAAAGCCAACCGGTCACAATTTGTGACCAGTTCATCTTTCTCATCTTTAGAGAGTTCAAACATAAAATCTTCCGGAAACCGTTCAATATTCCTTTTAACCTGTTGTTTTAACGCTTTTGTAGAAACACCATATAAAATTGCCAAATCAGCATCAATCATTACTTTAAAACCTCTGAATTGGAATATCAGTATTTCGTATTCAGGCTTAATTAAGCTATTCATTATTATTGTTTTTCTTTTTTTTATATTTCAATTGTTTCTCAGCTACTTTTAATGCTTCAAGTCCAAAATCTTCGTCTTCCAATTGGTAGAGTACCTTTTCACTTAAAAAGTCAATTATCAGTTTATTTGTATCAGCTTTGTACAGTTCTGCCAGTTTTAAAACTACATTTTTAGTAAATTTTCTCTCTCCACGTTCCATCTTGCTCAATATAGCTACATCAATATCAATGGCAACAGCTGTTTTTCTTAATGAAAAACCTGCTTTTCCCCGCAATTCCCTTAATTTTTGACCTAATGTTGACATTTTTTGTGTTGACTTGATTTGTCAAAGATAATACATTTTATTTTTTTTTTTTTTTTTTTTTACAAATTATTTATCAACAATTTTTTAAGGATTATTAATATTCTACAAAAATACCAAAATCTCTTCTGCAAGTTTTCGGGGTTGTTCGGTATGCAACCAGTGCCCCGAGTTTAAAAGGCTAATAACTTTTGAATTCGGAAAAATAAATGAAATTAACTTTTCGTCGTTTCTTGTTATGTAATCGGACTCTTCGCCCTTAATAAATAAAACTTCCGTATTTATTTTTTTATCAATAAAATCATCGGAATTTAAGCCTTCAAAAATATTATTCAAATTATTAAAAATTGCATCTATGTTTAAAATCCAGACTAATTTTCCGTCTTGTTTTTTAATATTTTTGAGAATTATATTTTTTATCTTATCGTCTTGTATATCAATTGATTTGCCAAAATCTCCGTAAGAACCGTAATTTTCGGGATTTAAAGTTTTTAAATATGAAATCAGATTTAAATGAAAATTTATATGGCTGCTGAAATCTTTTAATTCTCTGTAATCTCTTGGCGAAACATCCGCAATTACAAGTTTTTCGATATAATCAGGATATTTATCCGCAAAAATCATAGCGGTTTTTCCTCCCATTGAATGACCGATTATGGATGTTTTTTTAATTTTATAATGCTCCGTATAAAACTTTAAATCTTCAGCCATATCGTAATATGTATGCTCCGGAGAATGAAAAGATTTACCGTGATTTCTCATGTCCAAAAGATGAATTTCAAATTTATCAGTAAGAAATTTTGCCACTCCTAGCCATGAATCGGAATTACCATAAAGTCCATGCAGAATTATAAGTGTTTTTCCGGTATTTTTATTTCCGATAATATTTGAATTGAGAAGCATTTTTTGGATTTAGATTTTTGCAAACTGGTTTAAAAATCTTACATCGTTTTCAAAAAACATTCGTAAGTCTTTAATTCCGTATTTCAGCATTGCAATTCTTTCTATTCCCATTCCGAAAGCGTATCCCGAGTATTTTTTGGGGTCAATATTTACCGCTTTCAGCACATTTGGGTCCACCATTCCGCATCCCATAATTTCGAGCCAGCCTGTGTGTTTACAAACCGCACATCCTTTGCATCCGCACAAGGTACAGCTTACATCCATTTCGGCAGAAGGTTCGGTAAACGGAAAAAACGATGGTCTTAAACGGATTTCGGTTTTTTCGCCAAACATTTCTTTTGCAAAAAACATCAGTGTTTGTTTCATATCTGCAAAAGACACACCTGTATCAACATACAACCCCTCCACCTGATGAAACAGACAATGGGCACGGGCACAAATAGCCTCGTTTCTGTAAACTCTCCCCGGCGACAAACTTCTTATTGGAGGTTTACTTGCTTCCATTTCGCGTATCTGAACCGAAGAAGTATGAGTTCTAAGCAGTATATTCATATCGGGAGTAATAAAAAACGTATCCTGCATATCCCTTGCCGGATGGTTTTCAGGAAAATTTAACTTACCGAAATTATGAGCATCATCCTCAATTTCCCTGTCTTCGGTAACAATAAACCCTATACGGTTAAAAATTTCTATGATTTCGTTGCGAATTATGGATAACGGATGACGAGAACCCATGTCAAACTTCGCACCCGGACGGGAAAGGTCAATATCTATATTTTCATCGCTACTCCCTGAAAGTTGTTCTTTTAATATATTGATTTTTTCGGCAGCTTTTTGTTTAAGTTTATTGATTTTTTCGCCTACTTCTTTTTTCTGTTCAGGCGGTACATTTCGAAAATCATTAAATAATACCGATATTTTTCCTTTTTTGGATAAATATTCTATCCGCAAAGATTCTAATTCCTTTATATCAGCAGGAGCAAAACTCTCAACTTCCTCAAGTAACTTATTTATTTTTTCAATCATATTATTTTTTTTACAAAAATAATTTTTTTTATGATTATTTGTAACAAATCAAAGTTAAAAAATCTAATTATTTTTTTATATAAGCATAGTGTAAAGATTATATAACGGTACTTGTGGATACAAATATTTTGGTGCTACGCACCTGTGGTTTGATTTGGCAGTAAGAAAATAATCTTTCTATTGAGATTTGTTAAGAGCAGGTACGGGACACCAAAATATTTGTAATAATAAATGCACTACGGTT
>SLSH01000065.1 GCA_007130555.1 Bacteroidales bacterium | reverse complement strand
TGTGGAAATGAATTATAAATTTGCAAATCGAAAAGCAATTTTATGGTAAAAGATAAAGATAATAGCAAAAATATTATAGCGATACCGGAAGAAGTTATAATGAGTAAAATTTATTTTATTCGAGGGCAAAAGGTAATGATAGACCGAGATTTGGCAGAATTTTATGGGGTGCAAACAAAAGTATTAAAACAAGCTGTTAAACGTAATATCGAACGTTTTCCCGAAGATTTTATGTTTGAAATGACAAAGGAGGAATTTGAAGATTGGAGGTCACAGTTTGTGACCTCCAAATCAGATATGATGGGTTTACGTTATGCTCCGTTTTGTTTTACAAACATTGGAGTTCCGCAATTGTCCACTGTTTTAAAGAGTAAAAAAGCCATCATGATTAATCTGCAAATTATGCGTGTTTTTAATAAAATGATGGTAATGTTGGCAACGCAGAAAGAGATATTACAAAAGTTAGAACAGTTACAGAGAAACGACATAGAGCAGGACAAGAAAATAATGCTTATTTTCGAGTACCTAAAGCAATTCGAGGAAGCAAAACAACTACAATCAAATCAGGAAAATCGTAAACGAATCGGGTTTAAAGGAGATTAGATTATTTTAATTTGGTCGAATTTGACCACTTTTAAAACCCCTCCCACAAGATAAAAAATAAACCCATTATTTTTTATCAAAATCTGCAATAATTGGAAAATGGTCTGATAAGGATTTTTCTATAACTTTATGTTTTGTACAGCGATATTTTGAGTTATAAAAAATTACATCTATGCGTTGTTTTATCCTGAAGTTATTCCATGTATAACCGGGAAATCTTCCTTTAAACGAATATGTATCCTTAAGTCCTTTCGAAAGATTAAGATATGTATATGATAGCGGAAAATCATTTAGGTCTCCGCAAACAAAAACGGGATACGGGGATTTCTTAATTTCAGATGCTACCAAATCCGACTGTAATGCTCTTTGCCGAGATGCTCCCATAATTCTTTTTAAAATCAGTTTCATCTTATAATTATCAACCGTATCCGATAAAGTTCCGATTACGGTATAATCCATCTGGTCAAGCTGAATTGACTGCATGTGGCAATTAAACACTCTTACGGTATCATTATCAATAACAATATCGCTGACTATAACTCCGTTAAAAGAATTTTCAAAATTTATAATGTTTTCGTTTATAATCGGATACTTTGACATAGTTGCCAATCCAAAATTATTTACTTCATAAGATTTTGTCATTGCTTCTTTATGAATATACATTTTTTCATAATTATCTGCAATCTGCTTAAGAGGATTAAAACTTCCGCCATCATCATGCCAGTAAACTTCCTGAAGACATAAAATATCCGCATCTTCTTCTATTATTATATCAATAATATTATTTTTAATTTCAACATTATTATGCCAGTCGTACAAACCGAAAAGCATAACATTATATGACATTATTCGGAGTTCTCCGTCATAATTTTTTGGGGTTAAATATGATATAACAGGAAATATTGCCGAAATATAATTTATCCCCACTAATAAGGTAATTAAAGAAATAAATAAATATTTCCATGAAAAAATAAGCCATAATATTATAAAAGCAAGATTAATAATGATGAGAATAAGAAACCCTCCGGGTATCAGTGCAAAAATTTTAAAATCGGCAGGAGAAGGGAAGGCATTAAAATATAACAGTAATAATGGTATAATCATTATTATATTTATAATCAGTAATATTTTTTTTATTGTTTTCAATTTAAACGGTTTTAATTTTTATCACTTGATTTAAATAGTTTTTCCTTTTCTTTTTCGGTTAAACTTTTATAACCTGATTTTGCTATTTTATCTAAAATTTCGTCAATTTCTTTTTGTTCAGATTTCTTTCTTTCGTTATATTCCATATCGGTTTCCTGACGATTTTTATTTCTGTAACTTACTTTTATTTCTTTATCGGGCACAAATAAATTTTTAAAGAATTTTAAGAGTTTTAGAATTCCTGTTGTTATATCAGTGCCTTTTTTATAATAATATGTAAAGATAAGCCCTGTACAGGATCCTCCCAAATGGGCTATGTGTCCGCCCGAATTATCGGTTGGAATGCTGATTATATCGAGAATAATAACTGCAATTGCAATATATTTTAATTTAACGGGACCAAAAAACAGCATATAAATTGTATAATTCGGAACAAGATATGCTATTGCAAGAATTATTGCCATGACAGATGCAGATGCTCCGATTGCAACAGAAAAATATTTAATAACGGAAAATACCGGAAAAATATTAAAAGCTATTATATAAACAAGTCCGCCAATAATTCCTCCCAAAAGATAAACACCAAGCAATTGTTTTTGAGTTAAATATTGTACAAAAATTTTTCCGAACCAAAACAGAAATAATAAATTAAACAGTATATGTAAAAAACTTTTATGGGTAAACATATATGTAATTATTGTCCATGGTTTGGATAAAAAACTGTCGAAATAGGCAGGAACACCAAGCCAGTAAATAATGAAATTCTGATCTCCCCGAATTAAAAATGTTGTTGCACTGAAAAAAGCCACAACAATAAAAATAATCAGATTTATATAAATTAATATTGTAAGATTATTTCTTTTGCGTAAATTGTATTTCAGATCCTCTATAAAATTCATATTCCCAAAACAGTAAACGTAAAAAATTGTAAAAATAGTAAATATAACGTAACTAATCAGAGGCAAAAATATTATTTTTTTGAAAATACAGACACTTCTTTTAAAAAATGCCAGATAATAAAAGTTTTGTCATGTACTAAAAAAAAACATATTTTTAAAAAAAAAATATTTTTTTTTGTTATTTTTACATCCAAAAATTTATATTGATATGAAAAAACTATTATTACTTATTTTGTTTTGCCCGCTGTTTCTTCTGAAACTAAATGCAAATCCGCCTCCCTTTGTTGAATTAGATGTGTCTGAAATAGATATTCCTCCTAAGATTTATTTAGGCATAGGTCTCGGAATAAATAATTATTCAGGTATTCTTGGCATAGGTTGTAAAATCAGAGTTTATGAAACATTTTTTATAAGAGGAGGAGCCGGCTTAAGCACATGGGGGTGGAAAACAACCGGAGGGATTATTTACGAACGTAAATATACAAAAGGCTGGGGTTTTGGATTAGGTTACTCAAGCTGTTCGGGAATTAAAGATTTTGAAACCGAATTACAGGTTATAACACAAGGCGGAAATCTTGTTGACAAGAAAGTTCTGTTAGATTTACAGAGGGCGAGTTCTGTCAATCTCACGGCATCATATAACTGGGTTATGCGTAAACAGAATAAATTTTTTATCGAATTCGGCTATGCTGTTCCCGTTGAAACCACACCCTATAAAGTTAAAGACGATTCCAATTTGTCTGTAGCATCAAAAGCAGTATTAGATATGATGAGACCGGGAGGACTGATATTCGGACTCGGAATAATGTTCGGATTGTAATTTTGTGTGTGAAATATTTCTTAATAAAATAAAACATTATTGTCCGACAAAAATTTACAAAAACTTTTAAAACCCTTTGACAAATGTGCCATTCATGACAATCAACCATAAAATAGGGTCGTTTTTTTTATTTGCCAGTAGAAATCCGTACGAAAACTAAGCGTTTGATTTAGGGATATTTAGTGTTTTTGTGATTCTGTGGCAGAAAGAATGGTGAAATTTAGTCGGACAATAGTGAAAATAAAACAAGAAAAAAGGTGATAATTAAATTACCACCTTTTGCTTACTAACTAAAACATTTGTTATGAAAAATTTTACTCTTAAATTTATTTATACCATATAATATTAAATATGGTACATTAATTTATACAGATAATAACTAGTAAAGGTTTTTAAATTCCTCTTGTTTTTATTAACAATTTATCAACGCTGGATTAACATTTTTACGGTAGTTTTCAATGGGTTACAAACGGCTTATTAACAATTTATCAACAGCTGTTTTTTACAATATTTCACATGAGTTTAGCAGATAAACAGGAATTTAGATAAATGGGCTTACAGATACAACTCGATTAATCCTTCCGGCGGGTTAATTTTGATCTCCTTTTTTTTATGGTCAATTTTCTCAATAAATTCTTTAACATAAGGGACCAAAAAAGTGTTTTTGTCATTTTTTATTTCGATTAATGGATTGCCGGGAATTTCATTTATTTGCGATATTGTTCCAATAAATCCGTGTTTATCCGAAAATACTTTATAAGAATTTATTGATTTTTGTTCGTAACATCCGGTATTACTTTTTATATTTTTACTTGCGGAAAATATCGCACGGGAACAAATATCTTCGGCTTGTTCGGGAGTATCAATATAAAAGAATTTTACAATATAATTACTGCCTGTTGTTTTTACAGATTCAATAAAAAAAGGTACCGGTAATCCCGAAAACAAAATGAATACGGGCAATTTTTTATTTTTCCCTGTTATTTCAGATTTTATTTGTTTGTTGATACTTATTTTTACTTCTCCGCGTACACCATGCGAACGGATAATATGACCAATTTCAATAAGTTTTAATTCATCAAACATTATATTGATTTCAGGACTAAATTTTTATTGTTATTTCTCAGCCTTTTTATCTTTAGTGTCTTCTTCTGCAGGATTTTCCTCTTTTACTTTTTCAGTTTCTTCGGCATCTGCCTTAGCCTCTTCTTTAACCTCTTCTTTCGCAGTTGCTTCACCTGAATCCTCTGCTGTTTCATCTTTTACGGGTTCTGCTTCTTTGGTTTCTTCTTTCGGCTCTTCGGCTTTAGTCTCTTCCTTAACTTCTTCTTTCGCAGTTGCTTCACCTGAATCCTCTGCTGTTTTATCTTTTACGGGTTCTGCTTCTTTGGTTTCTTTTTTCGGCTCTTCTGCCTTAGTCTCTTCCTTAACTTCTTCTTCCGCAGTTGCTTCACCTGAATCCTCTGCTGTTTTATCTTTTACGGGTTCTGCTTCTTTGGTTTCTTCTTTCGGCTCTTCTGCCTTAGTCTCTTCTTTAACTTCTGTATCAGAAGTTGTTTCAGCAGATTCGGTTGTTTCGGCTTTAACTTCTGCATCAGCAGTTGTTTCTTCTGCAATTTCGGAGGTTTTTTCTTTATCTTTAGCTTCCAACAGTTCTAATTTTTCTGCTTGTTTTTTTGCTATTG
Organism: Bacteroidales bacterium; assembly: GCA_007130555.1. Lineage (GTDB taxonomy): Bacteria > Bacteroidota > Bacteroidia > Bacteroidales > ML635J-15 > SLSH01. The sequence goes on along the minus strand of SLSH01000065.1, from coordinate 4,285 downwards.
CCTCAACTCTGTCTTTATTTATTTTAACTTCAGCTTCTAATCGTGTTTTTTCTAAGTCTTTTTGTTTTTTTGCTAATGATTCAATTTTATCATTAATTTTTTCGGATTTTTGAGATAACCATTCCTGAAATCTTTTTTCTGCCTCGGCTTCATCAAAAGCACCTTTTTTAATACCGTCCAGCAGATGTTTTTTCATCAGGACTCCTTTGTACGAAAGTATTCTGCGAACGGTATCGCTTGGCTGAGCTCCTTTATTGAGCCAGTCTAATGTTTTGTCAAATTCCAAATCTATTGTTGCAGGATTTGTATTAGGGTTGTATGAGCCTATTCTTTCTATATATCTCCCGTCGCGTGGAGATCTTTGGTCTGCAACTACAATGTGATAAAACGGATAGCGTTTTTTACCATGTCTGGCTAATCTTAATCTTACTGCCATAATTTTATTTATTTTTAATTAATAAACTACATTTGTTTCTCGAACATTCCTCGGTTTCCCGAACCGGACGGCAAAGATAATAATTGCTTTTGATTTTGAAAAATTATTTGCAATTTTTTCTTTAATAAAGTAGTCTAGCCAGGGTTCGAACCTGGGACCTACGGCTTAGAAGGCCGTCGCTCTAATCCAACTGAGCTACTAGACCAAAAATATTCGGGATGCAAAAATATAATAAGATTATAAACTTTCCAAATTCAAGCATAAAAAAAACAAAATTTAGATAAAAAATTATAAAATATGTCTTTTTAACAGATATAAGTTGAAAAAACATAACAGACAGTATTTTTTTCGATATTAATTAAGCGTAATTTTGCTTAAATTTATTTTTTCATCAGATGATAAGAACCGGTGTAATAGGTAATAATGAGTTTTGCAATACAACACTTGAAAACCTTTCGGATGTAAATGAGTTTAAATTAATTGGTTTGCATGAGCCCGTGCATGACAATACTAACAATTTAGCCGATAAATTCAATTTAAAATCATATTCTCAGGCTACCGAAATGCTTAAAGATGTTGATGCTGTCATCGCAATGCCTCCTTTATCCTGTCCTGAAAACATAAGTTATTTTGTCAGGAATTCAAAGCATGTTTTTTTTGAGCTTTCAACCGATTATTCAAAAACAGAAGCCAATAAATTATCCGCAATAATTGATGAAGCCGACGTAAAGGTTCAGGTAGGGCTACATCACAGATTTAATAATACTTTTCTTTCGGCAAAGCCATTTATAAATAATCCGAAATTTATTCAATCGGGAAATTATAAAAAATTCAATTCCGAGTCGCAGAATTACAAAGCATTGTTGGATATGCTTATTGCCGATATTGACATTGTGTTAAGTATTGTAAATGCAGAAGTTAAGAATATTGTTGCAAATGCCGCCTCGATGTTTCCGGGAGCTCCCGATGTTATAAATGCAAGAATAGAGTTTTTGAACGGATGTGTAGCTCAATTAACCGCAGGGATAATTGCTACGGAAGATTCTCATCAATTCGGATTTTATTGTACAAAAGATTTTATAAATATTGACTTTTGCAAAAATAAAGCATGGATTATTAAGAAAAAAGATAAAAACAGCGATATAAAATTGTTTCAGGAAAATATAAGCGGTTTGTGTGTCGAGCCGATTAATATTAAGCCGAACAATCATTTATATGATGAGTTTCATTCATTTGCAAAATCAATTATGTATAATAAAAATCCCGAAGTTAGCATTGATTCAACCATAAAAACCCTTTCGATTATTCAGGTTATTAAAGAAAAAATCAAATTATCAATCGGGGACTGATTTTTTATTTTATCAGATAACAATAATTCTTTTTAATATTCGTTTTTTATTTGTCAAAAATCGAATGACTAATTAAATAGTATATTTTTATTATGCCGAGGGGATTTTTTTGTTGTATTTTACTTATATTTTTAATAATATTTTACTCTTGTGAGCTGTTCGACAGAAAAGAATATATACCCTCTTATATTAACATAGAGAATATCATTGTTAAAACAAATCTCCAGACAGAAGGAACAACCTCTCACAGCATTACAGATGCATGGATATATGTTGACAATGAGTTAATAGGAGTTTTTGAAATTCCCTTTAATGTACCGGTTTTAAAATCAGGGGATAAAAAAATTGTTATTGCTCCCGGGATAAAAAACAATAGTTCCGATTCGCATAGAGTAATATACCCTGTGATGAATGATTATTATATTGACACATTATTAATAGAAGAAGAAATTACCACAATTAATCCGGAATTCAGATATAAAACAGGAGCCGTCAGGTTTTTCGAAGATTTTGACGGAGTCGGAAATATTTTTGAAATATCCGAAATTAGCGATACAATAATAAAATATATTAGCGGAGAAGAAGCTTTTGAGGGCAGATCAATGGCATTTTATTTAGACGATAATCGCAAAAATTTTGAATGCAGAAGTACCGAACTTTATGAATTGCCCGATGACAGACCTGTTTATCTTGAAATTAATCATAAAAGTACCGACCCGTTTGTGTTTGGAATTTTTGCAAAAGAATATTCGGGCTCAGGAATAATTGAAAAAAGAATTCCTGTATTTACTTTTAATCCAAGTCCGTATGAATGGAAAAAAACATATATACAGTTAAACTATCATCTTAATGCTTCGGGACCATATTCAGAATACAGACTGTTTTTTACATGTTCCAGACAGGAAAATCCTTATGGACAAAAAACTAAAGTATTTATTGATAATATTAAAATAGTTCATTTATAAATTATGTAGTAATGAATCGCAGAAAACAGATTATAAAATATTTGCTGTTTGATTATTTTGCAGCAGTAATAACGTGGACATTATTCTTTATTTACAGAAAAATATATATTGAACCGCAAAAATTCGGATATGAAATACCTGTAGAATTTGACCAGAATTATTTTTTGGGATTATTGTTTATTCCGTTTTTTTGGATTATACTACATCAACTTAGCGGATATTACAAATATCCGTATCGAAAATCCAGATTACAGGAACTCGGACAAACATTTTTCGTAGTATTGCTGGGCGTTGTTATAATATTTTTTGCATTTATACTTGACGACTGGGTACACACTTATAAAGATTACTACTACTCTCTTGCCACATTGTTTTCTTTACAGTTTCTCTTAACATATATTTCGAGAGTTATCATAACAAGTTTAACGAATAATAAAATCCGTAAAAGAAAAATATGGTTCAATACCTTAATTATTGGGAGTAATCATAAAGCATTAAATTTATTCGAAGAATTAGAAAAACAAAAATATTCTGCGGAACTAAAACCCGTAGGTTTTGTTTATGTAGAAAAAAATAATGAACGGATACTTGAAAAACATTTGAAAAATTTTGGAAGTATTGACAATGTTTTGGAAGTTATCAATGAAAACAAAATTGAGGAAGTAATAATTGCAATTGAGCCGACCGAACATTGTATTATTAAAAATATCATTACAAAATTAAAGGGCACTCAAGTGCAGATAAAAGTAATTCCGGATATGTATGATATTTTAATCGGAAAAGTACGGATGGAATCAATTTTCGGAGTCCCTTTAATAGAAATTAATCAAAACATAATGCCTGTCTGGCAACAACATGCAAAAAGATTTTTAGATGTTATATTAAGTATTTTTGCAATGATTATTTTGGCACCGGTATATTTGTGCTTGGGTATAGGTGTTAAAATAGGATCTAAAGGTCCTGTAATATACAGTCACCACAGAGTAGGAAAGGGAGGTGAATTATTTAAAATATATAAATTCAGGTCAATGATAGATAATGCCGAAAAAAACGGACCCACTTTAAGTAGTCCGGATGATAACAGAATAACAAAATTCGGAAGATTTATGAGAAAAACCAGACTTGATGAAATCCCTCAATTTTATAATGTTTTAAAAGGAGAAATGAGTCTGGTGGGACCCAGACCTGAACGCGAATATTTTATAAACAAAATAGTTGAAAAAGCCCCTCATTATTCAAATCTCTTAACAGTAAGACCGGGGATAACATCATGGGGACAAGTTAAATACGGCTATGCCGAGAATATCGAACAAATGATTGAACGATTAAAATATGATATTCTTTACATAGAAAACCGTTCGTTGTTTATTGATTTTAAAATTATTATTTATACAATTAAAATTATTTTGCAACGTAAAGGAATGTAAAAGATACTTGTAGAAATAATTTTAACTCTCTAATTATTTTAATGTCAATTAATTTGATTTCAAAAAAAATATGATTTAATTTTTTAATTAAAAAAAAAATGTATATTT
>SLSH01000385.1 GCA_007130555.1 Bacteroidales bacterium | reverse complement strand
TGTAACAAATAAATGTATAACAAACATTTATTATCCATGTATTATTCAAAACAATCTGACGGTCAAATGTACAACCGGAGCCTACAATTCTTAATGCATGTAATTCAAAATCAACATTACCATAAGCACCATCAGCAATATTTAAGCCTGTTCTTGAATAACTATGAACACCCGGATCGAAAACTGAGCCTCCGCTTTCATACAACTGAGTTTCGCCTATTCCCGTAGTAGCACAATATAACCATGAACGTTGATGACCAATTCCTCCATGGGGTTCTAAAGCTTCCATAACATATTGTACATCTACACTTGTAATTTCATGTCCTAGTGGTATAACAGCGGTTAATTCTCCCGGACAAGTTGACATAGAAGTTTCATCGTGTATTTCGTCTGTAGGAAGGTTTCCTGCAGTATATGTATAAGTATCGCAATCAATATCAGGCATTACATAAGAAATTCTGATAAAGCCATCTGAGCCTAATCCTCCAAGTCTGTTGGTGCTGGATGCTCCTTTTTTTGCACCACCACCTCCTCCTCCATATTCTCCGCCCGGATATCCTGCTCCCCATGAAGCACTATATCCGTCACCTCCTTTGCCTCCGTAATCTCCTTCTCCTCCGCTACCACCATCGGGAGCTGAACCGGGGTTACCCTGTCCTTCTGAGCCTGCTCCTCCTCCTCCACCGCCACCACTATTGGTACCGTTTCCATCGCCTCCATTGCCTCCCGAATACGTTACATCTCCAATTGAAGCTGCTCCGTCTCCACCTGCACCTCCAATTGTAATTCCATTATTAACACCTTTACCTCCTTTTGCCATAACGGTAGTAGGAGTTTTAAACCATGTATCAGCACCGTCTTTGACACCTGTACCTTCTGAGCCAGCTCCTCCTGCTCCAATTTCAAAATCAATGGTATCTCCGGGAGTTACCGGGATATAATTTTTTCTTGCATAAGCTCCGCCACCGCCACCACCACCGCATATATTAGAAAGCGAAGCTCCTCCGCCTCCTCCTCCACCCCAACATTCAACATTCACTTCATATACTCCTACAGGTACGGGCCATTTGCCTGATGTATCATAAGTTTCATCAACAAACGGGTCATAAAACAAAAACGGACCTGCCCATGAGCTTAAATCTCCCCCTCCACAATCTGCTCTTACATAAAATTCATAAGCTCTGTTTTTACTTACTGTTACTGTGATTTCGGGAGTTGTTGAAACCGGATGTTGCTGTTCTTCTTCTCCTGCTCCGGGTGTAAATCCCGGAAAACCTACTTCAACAATCCAGTCTGTTTCAGTATCGCCTGCATTCCATGTTAATGTATGTGAAGTTGGTGAATTTTCGGTTGAACCCAAATTTTTAGGTCTTGGGCAAGTAACCACGGTATAGGTAATTCTCACATAACCATTTGCTCCCACGCCACCAACTCCATCAACACCACTTCTGTATCCTCCACTACCTCCTCCTCCATAGGGTTCTCCATTATTACCAAGTCCGGGATTTGCGGAAGTTCTTCCTTCTCCACCGTCACCACCTTCCTGTGCAGTACCTGTTCCTTTGGTATTATTACTGGCATTTCCTCCTGCGCCTGTGGAACCTGCACCACCACCACCACCACCGCTGTAGTTGGTTCTGGAGCCATTTCCTCCGTCTCCGCCTTTATAGGCAGCAGCATATCCTCCGCCAGTCTGAGCCGCACCGCCGTTACCACCGGGAGGAGGATTACTATTTCCACAATAGATTCCTCCTGCTCCACCATTAGCTACTACCAAATTTGAACCAAAAACAGTAGCGTCTCCGGGTTCTCCGTCCCTCAATCCAATACTTCCAACACCTCCAGCACCTCCTTCTCCGATTGTTATGCTATAAATCTGTCCCTGACTAACGGTTATTGTTTTTCTTGAATAAGCGCCTCCTCCACCACCTGAACCTACTCTGGTATCAAAAAGTACGCCGCCACCGCCGCCGCCACCTGCTCCCCAGCATTCAACAATAATTTCCTCAACATTGGCAGGAATTTCAAAATTATCCGATGTTGTATATGTAACAACTATTTGCCCAAATCCGTTAAACGAAAATGCGAATATAACCGCAATAAAAAACAGACTTCCGATTGAAAATTTTGTAAATTTTTTCATTTTAGAAAAATTAGTTAAAAAGGAGTATAAATTACAGGATTTTTTTATTGAATGTTTGATACAAACTGTCTTTTTCATAAGTTTTGGTTTCTAACAATGCATTATCAAATAATCAAAATATTATAAGTATAAAATTTTTATAATGCTAATATACTATTTTTTTTTTACATACGCGGATTTTTTTATGAAATAATGCCCGTTTTTATTAACATATTACGACTATTATACTAACGAGGCGTGGGAGGATAAATCTGTTATGTTTTGTTATGAAATTTGCAAAAAGAGGCAAAAAATTGAATAATGAACAAAGATTTACTATTAACGAATGATGATTTTTATGCAATCATTTTTAAATCAAAATATATCTTTTATTTTTTTAATTAAGTAATTATATCCTACTATTTCTGCACATGTCAGGACTGCTCCGATAGAAACTCCGAGTATTCCGTGCATATTAAGGTTTTGTCCTGTGAAATATAAATTTTCTATTCTTGTTTTCGGTTTAATAATTGTTGAAACGGGGTTGTTATATTTTTTTATAATTCCGTATGCAGAGCCGTTCGGGGTACCTGTATAATCTCTGTAAGTTAATGGCGTTGAGGTGTAATAACATTTGATTTTTGAACGTAATCCCGGAAATTTTTTTTCAACAAAATCTAATAATTTTTCAGCTTTTTTGGTTTTAAATTCCAGATAATCTTCTCCTCTTTGTTCGGTATATGTTTTTTCCCATTTTTTAACTTCATCGTATTTCATATATGTTATAATAATAATACCGTTTGCCCACTTATCCGAGTTAGAATTTGCAGGTGTGTACAACATATAATGTTCTGGCCATTCGTTTATTAAATAATCTGTTGTCCATGTATTTACATATTTAAAATGGTGGTGATTATAATTTAAATACGGGAACTGATTTTTTTTCAGCACAATATATACAGAAAACATTCCTATTGAGTTTTCAAGCGAATCTATTCTTGTTTTAAACGCTGATTTATTAATATTATCATCAACTAAATTCAATGTATTTTTCGGATGTATATTTGATATAATTTTATCGGCAAAAATTTTCTCTCCGCTATCAAGTCTGACGAATTCAGCTTTATTTTTTCCACCTATCGTTTGCACTTTTTTATTTAATAAAATAGTTCCTCCGTTATTTTTAATTTCTTTAGATATAATTGACACCATATAAGAGCCTCCGTCAATAATTCTCCATGCACTTTTAATAAATGTATAATTTATAAGAGAATGTATGTACATCGGTGTATTATTTTTATCGCCGGCGTACAAAGAGCTCATTCCTGCCAGAATATTATTTAATTTATTATTATCCGACAATTTTGTTAAATAATTATAAGCACTGATATTTAAGATATCGGTTTTACCTGAGATTTCATCAGTATTTTCCAGTGTATATAGCGGGAACGAACTGCAAACGTTTTTCATATCTGCGATATATCGGAGCAGGTTATTTCTTTCATCGGGAAAATGCGTTGATAATTTATCAACAAAATTATCATAACCCTGTGCAAAAGGATATTCTGCATCATCATCATCAAAGCTGATGCGTTCAAATGCATCGATATCCATTCTTTTAATTTTAAGTTTATCAATAATATTAAAAAACTTAAAATATTTATGCAGAATTTCTCCTTCTCCCAGTCCTTCGGTATAATTTAATCCGGTATTAAATATTGTTTTGTTTTTTGCAAACGACTGAATGCTTCCCCCCTGTTTTTTATTTTTTTCAATCACACAAACATTAAATCCTTCTTTCGACAGGACATTAGCACAAAGCAGTCCTCCCAGACCTCCTCCTATAATAATGATATCAAACTTATTCATTATAAAATTTTATTTTTTAATTACATAAGTAATATTTGATGTTAAAATTGAATTGTCATAAATCTCACAATTCAAAGCTTTTTCATGAGCCAGTTTTTTAATTAATAATCTTGAAACGAAAGTAAGTTTATGTTTTGTTTTATTGAATTTAAAAATTTTTGTTGACATAATTTCGGTTAATTTGGTAATCATTGTTCTGCGTTTCATGTCCATATCGGCATCACGAATAATAATCATTCCGTTATCATTAATATTATCAATACAATTATTTATAAGATTAATCTGCTCATTTTCGGGCATATAATGCAAAACATCATTTAATATATACACATCGGCTTCGGGGATTTTTTCTTTGGTTACATCCGATACTTTGAATTCTGTTCCGTTGTCTTTAACAGACAAATTATCAGCGACACTTATTTTTTCTTCATCATAATCAATTCCAAGGATTATGCGGTCTTTTGATATAAATCTTAACATATATGCCAAAAAGCCATACCCACAGCCGATATCAACAATTTTTGCTTTATGCGGAATAATATCATTAAAAAACTTATAATTTTTTTCAAGTTTCAATTTTATTTTCAGATACCATTCTAAAACCGGACTTTTATATATGTACTGATTTATCAGTTTTCTTTTGTAGTAATCGGGGGTTTCTTTCAGTTCTTTTAGTTTTTTATATTCTTCCCTGTAAAATGCGGTAATATTTTTGGCTTGTTGTTTAAAAGTTATTCCGTGTCCTGTTTCAACGGGTTCCGGTTTAATTTCATCAAAGAATTTTATTGTAATTTTTCCTGATTTCAGAAAAAACTCATTTTTCGGCAAACAATCATAGGCTCCATGTATCATTATAGGCTGAACTTCCATATTTAATTCATTAGCAACATTTAAAGCTCCCTGATGAAATCTGTTTATTTCGCCGTCTATTGTTCTTTTTCCTTCGGGAAAAATAAGTATTGAATATCCTTCTTCTACTTTTCTTTTTATCAGGTCAAAACCTTCTTCTATCCCTTTGTATGCGGGAAAATATTCTGCATATCTGATTATGAAACCGTAAAAAATATTGTTCCATACCCATTTATTTGTAAAAACGATGATTTTTGGGTGGAGCATTAGTATTAAGACCAAATCAAGATGAGATTGATGATTAGATATTATGACCGATGGTTTTGAAAAATCTATTTTATGTTTATCTATATATTCCCGTTTTATTGTGTAATTAATGTTAACGACAAATCTTGAAAAACGATTTATCAAAAAAGCGATAAACATTTTTTTATGCTTTCTTTTTAAAGGAGTTACATAAATAAGCGGGACAAAAAACGTAATAATAAAAGAACCTGCTACGAAAACGAATAAAGAAACTACTGATATTAGGGAATTGATAAAATTTATCGGTTCTTTACGTCTTTTGTTTTTTATATTTATTAAGGCATTAAACAATAGCGGTGTCAATGTAAAAGATATTATCAATATTGACAAAATTCCTATTATAGAAACAAAAGCAATTGATTTAAGTGCGGGGTGTTTTGCCAGGATAAGCACTCCGAATCCTCCTATGGTTGTTATCGCCGACAGAAAAACAGACAATTTATATGTAATTAATGGGGTATTTCCGTGTTTATAATCTTCAATTAGTCCGCTTATAAGAAATATGCTGTAATCCAAGCCTAATCCAAAAATAAAACTAAGAACAATAATATTAAAAACATTAAATTCAATTCCCAATATACTCATCAGGCCGAGTGTCCAAATCCAGCCTATAACAATCGGAATAAAAGTAATAATTGCTATTTCTATTCTTCCGAAAAAGAACAATAATAAGCCGAAAACAACAATAAGCGATATTACGGATAATTTATTAAAATCTTCCTTTAAAATTTCCAAAAGTTGATTTATAAATAACTGGTTATCGTAAATAATCAGGTCTTTATTTAAGATTAAACTTTCCAAAAGTTCTGTTTTATTTTCATTGTCAACTTTCAGTATGCTTGTAACATAATAGTCATCATCCGAAACACTTACATAATTACTTAGAAATGAATTGATTATAACATCAAAATCATTCGGTTCCAATGGTTTATATTCTTTATTTAAAACTTCGAAAAACTCATTAAATGCATAATCCTGAAAATTATAATTTGCTCCGATTTCAGAGATTTTACTGGTTACATATTGTTTATTATTTTCAGTCCAGAATTCATTCCACTTATTGATTTTTTCCTGCTGGGCATTAGTGCTCATTATTAAATCCGTTGCAGAGGAAAATGATTTTACATTTCCTTTATCAACATGAGATTTAATAATATCCAGATTATTTTCTGTTTTTAATAATGCCTTGTCCAAAGTATTGGCGTGTGTAAAAACAAAAACTCCGCTGTTTGCTTCGGCACTAATTTTGCGCAGGTTTTTTTCGGCTTTGCTTACATTTGCGGACTGATAGTTTAAGGCAGCAATATCGCTGTTAAATTTCAGATTTTTAATTGTAAAAGGGAAGAATATACTTAATCCTAGAATTATCATTATCAGAAATGTTTTTTTATGAAAATCAATATTTATTATTTTTTCGTAAAATTCTGATGATCTGGCTTTAGTATTAAATTTAATATTTTTAATTAAAAAAGGCAATATAACGAGAGCCGCAATTGCGGTAATAATTATCCCCAAAGCTGCAAATAAGCTTAATTGTTTTAGAGCCTCGGATTTTAAGACATAAATACATAATAATGCCGAAGCTGTTGTTACACTGCTAATAATTACCGGAGATGAAACTTTTTTAATTGTTTCGGTTATAACTCCGTATTTACGGTTATGTGTAACCAGATGTAATGAATAATCTATGGCAATACACAATAAAATTGCTCCTACTCCGAGTGAAATCAGCGAAACTTCTCCTGCAATTAATGACAGAATAGTAAGTGAAAGTATTGCTCCCATAAAAATCGGAGCAAAAAGAAATACAATCAGTCTGAGTCTCCTGAAAAAAAGCCAAAATACCATTGATAAAAATACAAATGATACCGAAACAGTAAGTAAAATATCTTTTTTAATACGGGCTGCATTTTCTATTGCAACAACCGTTCCTCCGTAATACTCAATATTTACATTCGGAAACACATTACTTAGTTCAAGAACAGCATCGTTAATACTATTTACCAGTATGGCATTTTCTCGGGTATTACCTGACGAATAATAAGGGTCAATAAATACAAGCAAATGTTTTTTATCTTTTGTAAATACGCATGAATTGTAGATTATAAAATTTTCGTCTATCTTAAAATCCTGTATTTTTTTAAGACTTAAAGGAACAATATTCAGGGGGTCTTTAAAAAAATATCTGCCGGTAATAATACTTGCAGGAGAGATTAACGACATATAGCCCGATTTAATTTTTTCTTCTATGACCTGTTCATTTATAAACGTTTCGATTATGCTGTAGTCGTTGTCGTCCATGAATAGGGGTAAATTTCGGTAAATAAAATCGTAAACAAACAAAAATTCCGATTCATCAACTTTATAATCAATACTATTAATGTATGCCGAGTCTTTTGAAATTTTTTCAACAAACTTATCGGCGGCAGAAATCAGTAAATCTGTATTTTTAATGTCATAATCTAACAATGAAAAATTTATAATTATTTTGTCGGCTAATCCTGATTTTCTGAATGCTTCGCTTATTTCGTCTATTCTTGCATCTTTAGGCATAATTGCATCGGCATCTTCCTTAAAATTTATATTTAAGAGTAGAAAAACCGATACGATTATCAACAGCATCAGTATAGTCGTAAACAAGAATTTACGTTTTGAAATATTTATATGAATTCCTACAAAAAAATCTTTCATTTATTTTTTTTAAATATTATCAATAATAAATATGATATAATTCCAAATACTGTTCCTGCAATAAAAGACAAAACGATACTTCCGGCAAAATACTGCATTGCATTTCCTTTAATTGCCTGAATGCTTAAATCCACATCTACTGTCCAGCTTCCTTCTCCCATCACATAACTACCTGTTACATAGCTCAGATAAATTATAAAAGGTATCATTGGGGGGATACTGATATTTGCTGCCACATAAAAAATTGCTTTGTTAAGTTTCAGAAAATGGGCAATAATAAAACCGACAATCAGCTGGTATCCCCATACAGGAAAAATTCCCATAAAAACACCGAAAGCAATAGAAAATGCGATAGTATGTTTTGGGATATCAGGGGATAATATTTTTTCTCTTATTATTTGTTTTATGGTTTTTTTCTTGTATTCCCGTGCAATTTTACGCGGACGAAAATACAAAAGAGCAAGAGTAACCAGTATCGTATTTAAAACAGAGATTCTTAAAAAATCCTTAAACGGTCTGAAATGAGTAACCCTATCCTCTTTGTCCGGATAATAAACATCAACAGGAATTGTAATTATATCAATATTTTTCCATGATGCTCTTACCAGCACTTCCAGTTCAAATTCGTACTTATTAGAAAAAAATCTGAAATTATTTAATAAATGCAACGGATACAATCTGTAACCTGATTGAGTATCGGATAACTTAACTCCTGTGGCAATCCTGAACCAAAAATTTGAAAATTTATTAGCAAAAGCACTTTTGTCCGGTATATTTTTCTCTGTTAAATTTCTTGAACCAATTATAATTGCATCCGGATTTTCGCTGATTTTTTCTAAGAAATCCGGCAAATCTTTAGCATGATGCTGTCCGTCTGAATCAATACTTATTGCATATTTATATCCTGAGTTATACGCGTATTTAAAAGCTTTTTTCAAGGCATATCCTTTACCTCTGTTTCGCGGATATGAAATCAATTTAACGGAGCTGAATTTTTCGATTTTTTCCTGACTTGCATCTGTACTCCCGTCATTTACAACAATAATATCATCACAATATTTAAGTACATCCTGCAAAACACTTTCTATCAGGTCTGCATTATTAAATGTCGGAACTATTACACAACATTTTTTTTGCTTAAATATATCTTTATAATTATTATGTTGACCTGAATACTCCATCAAATTTCAAGTATTTTGTATTATTCGAATATAATAATCCTGTTACAGAAATATCGTCTTCCGAAATACATTTATAATTTATTGTAAGTAACAACCCGACAGTTTCTGCAGGATTATGCATTGATAAAAACTTTATGTTTCCCGATTCTGTTAACATCAATGACTTATTCAAGACTTTGCTGACAACTTCTTTTATAATAAGTACCTGACAAACTCCCGGAGTTACCGGCATCTGAGGAAAATGCCCTTTATATATTCGGCTATTTTTATTTATTTCTATTTTTGCTTTTATTTCCTCATTATCAACACTTAAAATACTAAACGAATACAGGTCTTTTAATAACATATCTAGTTTATTATATTTATTAATTGCAAGTCTATATTAAGATTTCTTTTTGTATTATTGAAACTTATACGTTCCGGCACAAAATCTTCATTTCTT
>SLSH01000439.1 GCA_007130555.1 Bacteroidales bacterium | reverse complement strand
GTACTTATATCTCTCAGTAACCACAATCCTGTTAAAGCTGCTGAAATTACTAATAAAATTGCAGAAAAATTTATCGAATTTGATGAGAGTCAAAAAAGACAAGCGGCTTTAAATACAATTGAATTTATTGACCAACAATTAGAAATATCTGCAAATCAGTTGAATGAATCAGAAAAACATATTCATGAATTCAGACTGGTAAATAATATTAAACCAACAGATAATTTCTTATTAAAAAACAGAAGTACAATTCTATTGTCAAAAATAGAAAATCTTGAGTCAAGAACTTTTTCTATAAGTATGGAAATTATGACTCTTGATAAAATTACAGAAATGCTTGATAATAGCGAAGAATCTCCAAATATTTATGAGTTGTTGGCTCTTCTTTCCGGCCAGCAATCTGAAAGATTTCTCTCAACAATGCTTAGTACCATACTTAGACTTGAAGAACAAAGAGATGAGTTATTATTTGATATTACAAAAAACAATCATAAAATTATTAAAATAAATACTCAAATAGAATCTCATAAATCCACAATAATTGATTTTATTCATTCTACCATTACAAGACTTGAAGAACAAAGATCCGAATTTTTAAGACTTATTAAGGAAAATGAAGAAAAAGTTTTTTCAGATTCTCTTTATGATGAATTAGAATATGCAAAATTATTAAGAATTCATTCAATCCATCAGGATTTTTATTCTTTGCTTATCGAAACAAAAGCTAAAATGTTAATCTCACAAGCCGGATATGTCAGCGATAATATGATATTCGAAAAAGCCTCTGTGCCAAATTATCATGAGTTTCCTAGTTTAAAAAAGATAATGGGCGGAGCTTTGGTTTTTGCAACAATGTTATCGTTTTTTATTTTAGCTCTTAGATACTTGTTTTATAATAAATTACACTCCATTGATGATATCAGGGAATATTGCGACATACCTATTATCGGGGGAATTCCTGCTACATTTGAAAGGATGGATGTTTCCAGGGTATTGTTATTCGACAAACCCAAATCGTTACTGGCAGAAGCCTTTAGAAATGTACGAACGAATTTAGATTTTTATCCGAATAAAGACAATACTAAAATAATAACAGTTTCATCTACAATAGCAGGAGAAGGAAAAACTTTTGTCTCGCTCAATATCGCTGCTATTTATGCAATGTCAGACAGAAAAACCATTGTTTTAGATTTGGATTTGAGAAAACCCAGAATTCATAAATCTTTTGATGTAAGTAATAAACTGGGAATAAGTAATATATTAATCGGAAATAATTCATATCAGGAATGTATCCAAAAAAGCGGTATGAATAATCTGGATTTTATTACCAGCGGTCCAATTCCTCCAAATCCTGCCGAAATAGTTTTAACAGAAAAATATAAAAATTTAATTAATGATTTAAAAAAAGAATATGATATAATTATTATTGATACACCTCCAATAGGAATTGTATCCGATGCTTTGGCTTCTTTTAAAATTTCCGATAATTCCCTTTATATTTTAAAAGCCGGAGTAAGTCCAAAAACATTTATCGAAAATATTGTTTTGTTTAAAGAAAAAACTCATATAAATAATCTCGGAATTATTTTAAACGGGATTTTAAAAAGTAACCTTACCCTGGGCTACGGATACAAGAGAAGATATGACTACGGATATTTGTCAAAAAAACATATGGATTATTACGGTGAAGAATTTGTTAAAGAAAAGAACATATTTAAAAGAATAATGGGATTACTTAAGTTTTAACATAACAAAATTAAATGAAGTCGGAAATATTTTTAGCAATTAGTTTAATATTAGCTTTCCTTAGTGGCATAATTATAAATAATTTCTTAATCAAAAGACCTTTAAGGTTTGTTGTAAAAAAAGCCAACATCTCTGCCATACGATTCAGAAGTCAATTAAAGCCCGTATTCGGAGGAATAACATTTTTTGTAGTCTTTATGTGCATAATTATTGCATCAATATTTATTTTTGAGCCGGATGCATATTTAAATAATTCTGAATTATTTCTTAATCCTGAATTTATTTGCCTTACAATTGTTGTGATGCTTGCATTTTTTATGGGATTAGCCGACGATATTATAAGTACGCCGCCTACTTTTAAATTTTTTGTGCAACTTATTTGTGCAATTATTTTTATATATTATGATTTCTATATACATATATCTCCGCATGAATGGATTAATTATCTTATAACAATTATCTGGGTAGTAGGTATGATGAATTCGATAAATATGCTTGATAATATGGATGCTGTAACTGTATTGACAAGTTTATCAATTATCGGAGGCGTTATTTTATTCTATCTTTTCGGATTAACAAATTCAAGCATATTTTTAATATTTGTTCTGACAGGAATTTGCGGAGCATTATTAAGTTTTTTATTTTATAATTGGCACCCCGCCAGAATGTACATGGGTGATAGCGGAAGCCAATTTATCGGAATTATTCTTGCATTTATCGGTATAGTTTTCTTCTGGAATTCAAGCACTATTAATGAACCTGACTATACTTATAATATAAAACAATTCATCGTTATTGCACTGGCATTTCTTATTCCTATTTCAGATACAACTACAGTAACAATAAACAGACTATTAAAAAAACAATCCCCTTTTGTAGGAGATCGAAATCACACCACGCATCATCTTTTTTATCTTGGAATTCCCGAAAAATGGATTGCAGTTATTCTGTTTACACTAAACAGTATCGGAGTTGTTTTAGCTTTATATATAATTAATATGCCAAATCC
Source organism: Bacteroidales bacterium (assembly GCA_007130555.1). Lineage (GTDB taxonomy): Bacteria > Bacteroidota > Bacteroidia > Bacteroidales > ML635J-15 > SLSH01. The sequence continues at coordinate 6,797 of SLSH01000439.1, read as the reverse complement.
TGTAAAAATTAGTACTTTACTTTATTTTGCAAGTTATCCTATTGTAGTTTTTTTACTATTATTTATAAATACAAAAATATCCAAACAAAAATGAACAAATTAAAAAAAACAGGTATAATCATAATAATTATTATAACAGGGATAATTTTGTCAAAACTTTTTATCTTTTCCGAAACAAGAAATACAGATGAAATAAAGGTTAATAAAAAAACATATTCAACTCCACAACCCGTAGTACAACCTGAAATACCTGAAGAAATATATTTTTGCGGAGAACGAGTACCTTTAGAATTTTTTGATGTTCGCGAAGCTTTAGACAACGAACTCGTTGTTAACATGTACAGGCATTCATCTACCATTATGTATTTAAAACGTGCAAACAGATATTTTCCCGAAATCGAAAAACTATTGGCAGAGCATAATATTCACGACGACATGAAATATCTTTGTTTGGCAGAAAGCGGATTATTACATGTCGTTAGTCCTTCGGGAGCAGAAGGGTTCTGGCAGTTTTTAGAAAGAACCGGCAAAGAATATGGACTAGAAATAAATGCAAATGTAGATGAAAGATATAATCATACCTTTTCTCTTGTGGCTGCAACTCAATATTTACATAAAGCTTATGAAAGATTCGGCACATGGTCGCTTGCCGCTGCAGGATATAATATGGGAATGACAGGATTACAAAGACAGATTAACAGACAAAATGTAAATTCTTACTGGGACTTACATTTAAACCCGGAAACAGCAAGATATGTTTACAGAATAATTGCATTAAAAATAATTTTATCAAATCCCGAAAAATACGGTTTTAATATCCCTGATGAATATTTATATAATGATTTGAAAACCAACGAAATAATTGTGGATACTACGATTAACGATTTGATAGATTTTGCATTTGCACACGGAACAAATTATAAAATGCTCCGACACTTCAATCCATGGATACGCGGTTATTCACTGCCAAATCGTTCAGGGAAAGAATATATTATAAGAATTCCTTCCGAAGGTGTCAGAGATTTTAAAATGCCTGAAGAAAATAATTAATATTATCCGGTAAAACTATAATGAGCAAGTATGGAGATAAAATAAGTGTTAATGGAGCTCGTGTGCATAACCTAAAAAATATTGATGTTGAAATTCCTCAATATGCTTTAACAGTAATTACAGGCTTAAGCGGTAGCGGAAAATCTTCTCTGGCTTTCGACACCATATCTGCAGAAGGTAACAGAAGATATATGGAAGCTTTTTCTGCTTATGCAAGACAATTTATCGGAAATCTGGAAAAACCCGATGTTGACAGAATTACAGGATTAAGCCCGGTAATTACCATAGAACAAAAAACCAACATTAAGAATCCAAGGTCAACCGTAGGAACAATTACCGAAATATATGATTATCTCAGATTATTATATGCAAGAGCATCAACAGCTTATTCGTATAATACCGGAAAAAAAATGATTAAATACACCGATAATCAAATACTGAATATTATTGAAAAAGACTATAATAACAAAGCCGTTTACATACTCGCCCCTCTAGTGGACGGCAGAAAAGGTCATTATCGTGAATTATTTGAAGGATTAAGAAAGAAAGGTTTTATAAATGTAAGAATAGACGGGGAAATAAAAGAAATAACTTATAATTTAAAATTAGACAGATATAAAACTCATTATATTGAACTTGTTGTCGATAAACTTAAAATTGACAATAATTCTCAGAATACTACACAAGAAAGTAAAAAAAGACTAAAAAAATCTCTGGAATTATCAATGAAAGTGGGGAAAGGAATAATGATGATAATTGATAATGACAATAAAAATCCCAGATATTTCAGTCGTTTCCTTATGTGTCCTGATACGGGAATTTCATATAAAGAACCCGCTCCGCATACATTCTCTTTTAACTCGCCCCAGGGTGCATGCACAAAATGTAACGGACTGGGAGTAATAAATGATATTGATATTGACAGAATAATTCCCGATAAATATTTATCAATATATAATGGTGCAATAAGTGTATTGGGAAGATATAAAAATAACATGAACTTCTGGATGCTGGAAACTCTGGCAGAAAAACTGAATTTCTCTTTAAAAACACCTGTCAATGAACTAAACGAAGAAGCTCTGGACGCAGTTCTTTTTGGATACAACGAACCTCTAAGACTAAAAAATACCCCACTGGGAGAATCTTCAAATTATATAGTGAGTTTTGAAGGAATTATCAATCAAATCAAAAATAAACAAAAATCAAAAGACAATAATACCGGAAGTGAAAAATCCTTGCAAAAATTCAACAAATTCATTGTATGTCCTAAATGCAACGGCACCAGACTAAAAAAAGAAGTCTTGTTTTTTAAATTTAAAAATAAATCCATTTCCGAACTTTCCGATATGGATGTAAATGATTTGTATGAATGGATATCCGAAAAACAAAATGAATTAGAAGGCAACGAAAAACTTGTTGCAGGAGAAATTTTAAAAGAAATTAAAAACCGCTTAAAATTTTTAATTGACGTAGGATTATCATATCTGTCATTAAACAGGTCTGCTAAAAGTTTATCGGGTGGAGAATCACAAAGAATCAGACTGGCAACACAAATTGGTTCACGCCTGATAAATGTTCTGTATATTTTAGACGAACCCAGCATAGGTCTCCATCAATACGATAACAAAAAACTCATAAATTCATTAAAAGAATTAAAAGACAGAAAAAATTCCGTAATTGTAGTGGAGCATGACAAAGATATGATAATGAATTCGGATTATATCATAGACTTAGGACCGGGAGCCGGAAAAAAAGGAGGAAATGTAGTTTTTGCAGGGACAAAGGATGAACTGTCAAAATCAGATAGTATCACTGCTGAATATATTTCAGAAAAAAGAATAATTGAGGTACCTGAAAAACGAAGTAAAGGTTCTGGAAAATTCATAAAAATAATCGGAGCCGAAGGGAATAATCTGAAAAATGTTACAGTCGAAATTCCCTTAGGAATGTTGGTCTGCGTTACAGGTGTGTCGGGAAGCGGAAAGTCCAGTTTAATTAATGATACTTTAGTTCCTGTTTTATTTCAAAAATTCTATAAATCAAACGCACGGGCATTAAAACACGAGAAAATTGAAGGATTTGACTTAATAGATAAAATTATTGAAGTTGACCAATCTCCGATAGGAAGAACCCCCAGGTCAAATCCTGCTACATATACAGGAATTTTTTCGGATATCAGAGAACTTTTTGCCGAACTTCCCGAATCTAAAATAAGAGCTTATAAGCCCGGTAGATTTTCTTTTAATGTATCGGGAGGCAGATGCGAAACTTGCAAAGGCGCGGGAGTAATTACAATAGAAATGAACTTTCTGCCCGATGTATATGTTTTATGTAAAGACTGTAGAGGCAGAAGATATAATAGTTCAACCCTGGAAATAAGATTCAAAGCAAAATCTATTGCAGATATATTGGACATGACAATTAACACAGCAGTTGACTTTTTTATAAACATTCCGATAATACACAAAAAATTACTCGTATTACAAGAAATAGGACTTGGATATATTAGCCTGGGACAAGCATCTACAAGCTTATCGGGTGGTGAGTCTCAAAGAGTTAAATTAGCAACCGAACTCATAAAAAAAGATACGGGAAAAACTCTTTACGTTTTAGACGAACCTACAACAGGACTTCACTTTGAAGATATAAAAGTTCTGCTAAAAGTTATAAACAAACTTGTTGAAAAAGGAAATACCGTAATTATTATTGAACACAATATGGATGTAATTAAAAGTGCAGACTGGATTATTGATATGGGATTGAAAGGCGGAAAAGAAGGAGGAAATATAATATTTACGGGAACACCCGAAGATTTATCCGAATACAAAAAAAGCTACACGGGAATATGTCTTAAAGGTGTTTTGTAAATAAAAGTGAGAGATAATACCAAAAGCTAAATTACACTTATACTCCCAACTCAAAACTCATATCCCTTTCTTACCGCAACCTATCCAACGACCTTACCAAAGCCTCATCCTTAGCTATATTTCTAATTGCCAGAAAAGTTAAAATCATTGCAATCAAAGGAAAAATTAACAAGACATTTATTGAGAAATCTTCGCCGAACAATTTATTCGCACTATAAATAAAATAATACATTAAAATTATGCTTCCTAATTGTATTACCAAGTTAAAGAAACTCAATCTTATTTGTATCATTCTTTTTTTATACAATAAAATCGTTATAAATGAAACTGCACAAGTTAACAGAACGATAATTGCAACAGGAAGGGCAGAGTAGTTTTTGGCTTGTTGTTCCGTCTGATATTCTGTCCCGAAAACAGAAAATTCTACAATTTCGTTATTTACGGTCATAATATTTCCGTAAGGAAAAAATAAAAGCAAACCCATGCAAATCAATGCTAATAAGAGAAAAACAGTTTGAATTCGTTGAATCATAATCATTAAATATTAAGAAATAATGAGGCAAAACTACTTTAAAAAATAAAATATACAAAATAAAATAATGCTTTAAACTTATCATTTTTTAGATAAGTTACGAACAGCCAATCACTTTAGACAAACAAAACTTTTTAATTGTATTTTAATGGATTACGAGTAATTTTAAGGTATAAGGTTTTTGGTATAAGGAGATAAGGTATAAGGGGCGTTCCGCATACGCCTATCCCTTATACCCCTATACCCAATATAGCTCTCAAAAAATACAATTAAAAAGTTTTGATGTATTAAAAAATAATGCTTTGTTTTTTGCTAAATAAAAACTTAGTTTATATATTTGAGTAATTAAAATTATTTATTTGTTATATGTATTTTTCTTTGATTTTCAGCATATTATACATCATTACAATTGCATTTATTATATACTTTGTAATAATAGATAATGGCGATCCGATTAAAACCATATCATGGATACTGGTTTTATTACTTTTTCCGATTCTGGGCATTATATTATACTTTTTCTTCGGTTATAACCTAAGACGTAATAAATTTCTTAACAGAAAAGAAGTCATTGATAATATCAGTACATCGTATTTGAATAAAGGGGTTAATTTAAAAAATTATGAAAAAGGTTATTTGGAAATAGATGCAAGCGATCATCACACTATTCGTTTATTGTCAAATAATAGTTATTCCAACATAACCATAAATAATAAAATTGATATTCTAGTTAACGGAGAAAATATTTATGATTCAATAATAGAAAATTTATCAAAAGCGAAAAAACATATTCATCTTGATTTTTTTAGAATACAGCCCGGTAGAATATGGGACAGAATTCTAAAGATTTTAGTTGAAAAAGCAAAATCAGGTGTTGATATAAAGATTATTTACGATGATGTGGGAAGCTGGAAAATTAAAGGCTCTTATGCTCGCGAACTAAGGAAACAAGGAATTGATATGCAACCTTTTATGCCCGTGGTTCTGCATCGTTTTGCAAATAAAATAAACCATCGAAATCATCGGAAAATAATTATTATTGACGGCGAAATTGCATATACAGGAGGTTTTAATATTGCCGATTATTATGTGGACGGAATTAAAAATATCGGAAAATGGCACGATATTGCAATAAAAATACAGGGAGAAGCAGTTCACTATATCCAAAAAGTTTTTTTAACCGACTGGTATTTTGTAAAACGGCAAATAGTAAATATTAAAGATGATTTTTTTCCCGTTCTCAATAATTTTAATGCAAATATTCCCGTACAAATAGTAAAAAGTGGTCCCGACTCCGACTGGAGTACTATTATGCAATCTTACTTTTTGGCAATAACATCAACAAAAAAATATTTGTACTTATCAACCCCGTATTTTCTCCCTAACGAAAGCATATTAACAGCTTTAAAAACAGTTGCCCTAAGCGGAAGAACCGTTAAGTTGTTAATCCCTTATAAAGGCGATTCCAAATTAGTAAATCTTGCCACTCAATCTTATGTCAATGAATTATTAGAAGCAGGTATAGAAGTTTATTTATTTAATGACGGATTTAATCACGGAAAATTTATTATCGTGGACGGAAGAATGTGCTCAATAGGTACCGCTAATATCGATATCAGAAGTTTTGACCACGACTTCGAAGTTAATGCATTTATTTATGATAATAATATTGCAAAACAAATGGAAAAAATATTCTTAAATTGTACCGAAACAAGCTACAAACTTACTTTGGAATCATGGAACCAAAGAACAAAATTCAATAAATTTCTAAATTCATTTGCCAGAATTATGAGCCCCATGTTTTAAAAATCATTTAGTATATGACAAAAGTTTTTTATATCTTATCAAATCGCATACAGTCAGTAATATATGCTAAATGAAATTTTGCTTTTAATTTCTTAACGACAATCACCATAATTTTTTTAACGCAAATTCTATTACCGACAGTTGTATAAAAAAATTGTGTCGGCATTAACAAAACCACTGCCAACATCAAAGCTGTTGGCGGTTTTGTATAATACCGATATGAATTATTTAATAGTCTTATCATCGCTAAAGGCTTGATAAGACTAAAAATAATTATCTATCGGCATTAACCACTGTAGAAATAATAATACGTCTTTTGTCGGACTAATTATTATTTCACATTGGTATAAGATGCGACATAAAGCGGTGTTCCGACTTTGCATAATTATTAAAATATAACTATTCGTTTGTCGGAACAGTTTAAATAGTGTCTGTCCATAATGTCCGATTTACTCACAATATTAATTATTTTAAGCGGTGTTCGTGATATCGCTTCGCTAAATTCTTCGTTATGCTCGTTTTTTATCGCAGTCATCCCGATG
>SLSH01000305.1 GCA_007130555.1 Bacteroidales bacterium | reverse complement strand
TGATAATTCTATTGCTTTATTTGCATAATTTATTGCCAAATCTCTTGAACTGTCGGAATATATTAAAACCAAATCATTATAAATTCCCGCATGCTCTATCTCCGGGTTGGTTTTTAATAAATTAAGCAGCGAATCTGCATTATTTGATGTAAAGCAGGTTTTACATATTATAATAAAAAATAAAACGGCAATTATCCTGTAAGATTTCATAGAATTATTATAATTTGTTTAAGTTTATTAAAAAAAACGTGAAAATAATATAAATTTTTAAAATCAAACTATTTTTACATATTTGAAAATGGAAAAATAAATACTAATTTTGTATTAAAAATGTTATAATTTAAAAATCAAGTAATATGAAACAGGTTTATTTTATATTTATTTCAGGGGTTTTAATTTTCGGGATAACAGCTGTTCTTTTTTTATCATGCGATTCGCAGATAAGTGAAAAAGAAATTACAAAAGAAGAACCTGATAAATTTGATAAAACAGAGATTAATTTAATAAGGGGAGAGGATGTAATTAAGCAAAAATATGATGAAAAAATCACTGAATTTTACGATGACGGACAAGCATTAACAGCGGAATATTATGACAAAGAAAACCCTTCTGAGCCTGTTTTTATGAGAAAATATTATCGTAGCGGAAAAAATTTTATTGAAGGACCGCTAGAAAACGGCAAACGGCATGGCAAATGGATTGCCTGGTTTGAAAACGGAAATATCTGGAGTACGGGAAACTATTACAACGGACTTGAACATGGAGCAAGTAAAGTGTTTTACGAAAATTCTCAAATTCGTTATAACAAAGAACATGATATGGGAATCCCACACGGATTATGGAAATTTTATTGCCCCGAAGGAAATCTGCTTGGAGAAATAATGTATGAGCAGGGAGAAATAGAGTGGGAGAATAATTATATGGAGCTCAGTTAAAAGGCAGGGTACTTGATAAAAAAAAGACCAGAATCTCAGAACAAAGAGCTTAGAGAATTGAAAAATACTGTAAAAATACTCGGACATACTTTAAATACCAGACTACTGACAAATAATGGAAGTAAGAAGGATTACTGAAAATAATTTCTGATTATGCTTACCTCCAAATATTATAATGAAAACTTAAATAAGTATTATCTTTGTTTAAAATTATTAGAATGAAAAAAAATAAATCAGGACATTTGATTGTATTTAAAACCAGTAAAGATAATCTTTTTAGAGTTTTTTATCCTGAAATTTGTCTATTAATCCTTATTTTGCTATTTATTATTTTGTTATTCGGGATGACAGCATGCAAAAAGTATGAAGACGGGCCATTTATTAGCCTGACTTCAAAAGAAAAGAGAATCGTCGGAGAATGGACAACCATTATTAACGGTATTGATTTAACTTGGTATATAAAGGGGAACAAAGATTTTCTTGAAACGGGCTATAATTTAGAAGGTGTATTTTTTTATTCGAAAAATGGAAACTGGAATTTCGATGACGAAAAGGAATATTTACTTATAAATGCTACTTTTTCTCGGACATCAGGATTTTATTATTTTGACGAAAATGGAAACGAGATTGAATTTAATAATGATACGATGCAAATAATACAACCAGAATTACAATATAAAATTTATAGATTAACAAAAAAAGAATTATGGATCGGTAATTTAACTGAACCAGTCTATAAATTTGAGAAAAATTAAAAGCCGTTAACACACATTAGTTGTAATTTACAAGGATGAAAAGCAATATAAACATAATATTATTACTTATAATACCAATTATAAGTTTTTCACAAACAGAAAATTTATCAGAAAAAAATAAGTTTACCATAAAGACTAACATTGGTTTAAATATTAGCCGTTTAAAAAATGACAGTATTGAATTCGAGCCGGGTAAAAAGCCATTTGTCGGTATTACAGGAAACTACAATATATCAGGAAGATTCAGTTTAAGCGGCGTTGTTAATTATTCGGTAAAAGGCTCTAATTCAATAAGTCCATATCTGAAGATTGAAAATCAATATTTAAATTTAGCAATTTCGCCACGATTTGAAATATTTCAGGACTTTTACTTTCGGGCTGGATTATCTTATTTAAATATCATAAAATCAAATAAAATTATACTTAGTGAATTTGGTCAAGAAAAAATAAATATCTCCGGTTATAACTCTGAATTAAATTTCTTTACGGGTATTGAATTTCTATTACAGGAGAATATAAATTTAATAATAAATTATACCATCCCGACAAACAATACTTATTCATCCTGTTTTCAAATAGGACTTAATATAGCTCTAAATAACAGGGTTGAAAAAAGACCGAATTACAGAAAGATGAAATCTGAAGCATCAAAAACACAAATCAAACAATTAAAAGAAGGTGTTTTATTGGTTAGACTTAAAACTGCTGAAAGCACAATCAATGCATTAAGAGAAGTCGGAAAAAATGAAGAAGCAGACAAAGTCAAGCTTAAACAAGAAACCGAAAATAAGAAAATAATTAATGCTTTTAAAAACAACTTCGATTTCTGTGATGTAAGATTCTTTTTCAGTAATAATTCAGATAAAGTAAGATTAAAACAATTTGAAAATATTTTTTTAAACGACAGCTTAGAAGTTGACCCGTCTATAAAACTAGAACCTGATATTAGTTTTTTTATTGCGGAATTTGGATATATAGGACAAGATACAATGAAGTATTATTCTCATCACTCATATAAGCCCGGTAAAGATTACGGAGTAGAGGGGGTACTTCATTATTATACACCATCATCTGATATTAATTTTTATGCATTAAGGATTCTCGACCGGAATTTTGTTCAGTTGAACAAGCCGTTTCCTTATTATACAAGAGCGATATATAAAACAGTCCGTAAACATCCTGAACAATTACTGTTTATACCGCCTGTTTATTTGGCAACTTTAACCTGGACTTATAACCATACTGTTGCAGATTTAAATAGAAAACTGGAAAGATATTACAGAAGGCGTATGTAAAAAAGAAATTAATAAAACAATGAATTAATATAGAATCACTCGATTGCAAATACGGGCGAGTGGTAAAAACATACAAAGACAGAGCATTGTACAATAAAAAGAGAAAAAAAAATAAAATTATGAATACAAAAAAGTTTTTTATTTATGGGATGCTTTTATTAGCATCATTTTTACTTGTAGTAAGTACACGTTGCAAAAAAGAGGATGATAAACCAACGCCGCCGGTTGAAAATGGAGGTAATGGAGAAGATTTTACTTGTGGCGACGACTTTACAGATTCTCGCGACAGTACTGTTTATTCTACTGTTCAAATCGGAGGGCAATGCTGGATGGCAGAGAATTTAAAATATTTACCCGAAGTACATGGTTCGGTTGAAAGCTGGGGATCATATACCGTATATGACTATATAGATTCTGCTAATGATGTTGAAACCGCAAAAGCCACTGAAAATTACAATATATACGGAGTACTTTATAACTGGCCTGCAGCAATGGATGGAGCAGAAAGCAGTGAAGAAAATCCGAGTGGCGTACAAGGAGTTTGTCCAACAGATTGGCATTTACCTAGTGATGCTGAATGGTTGCAATTAAAGAATTATTTGATTTCAAATAACTATAATTATGACGGCACAAACGAAGATAATAAAATCGCAAAATCATTGGCAGCAACGTCTTATTGGGAGACATCAACAACTGAAGGAGCTATTGGTAATGATATGTCAGAGAATAACAGTAGCGGTTTCAACGCCTTACCCGGTGGGGCAAGATTTGGAGATTTCGTTGAGATAAATAAATCCGGGTATTGGTGGTCAGCGACAGATGCCAGTACATCTAATGGTTATCCTTATCTATATAAATTATCAAATTTTTCTTATCAATTGAAACGCTTTGATGTACTTTTTTGGGGTCCTCATTACCAATCAGGTTTCTCCGTCCGCTGTATAAAAGATTAATTGTGCCGAGAAGCAAAATAAAACGCTTATTATTTTTTCTTTTTATCAATAAATCTCCAGGATTTATTTGCCCATATTTTTCCGGCATAGTCTATTCCGACTCTTTTTGCATTTATAATCTCCGGAGTATAATTATCTTGTTCTATATGTATTCTATCTGAATCATATATTTTCTCGTAATTAAAACTTTTGTCTATACCCAGTGCTTTTGTAAGTTTTCCGGGACCGTCATAATTTTCCACACATCTTATCAGTACTGCCTGCGGATTGTTTTCTCCACCGGTTACAATATTTAAAAGCCAGTGAATTCCATAAATTAAATACACATAAATTGTTCCTCCCTGCCTGTACATAACATCGGTTCTTTTTGTACGTCCTTTATGAGCATGACAGGCTTTGTCTTCTTCTCCTCTGTATGCTTCGGTTTCGGTAATTCTTAATTTTACCTGTGTACCGTCATCAAAAGTTCTTACAATAATTTTACCTGCCAAATCCGGTGCAACTTCAAGAACATCTCTTCTGTAAAATTCGGGATTTAATTTTTTCATTGTTAATTAATATTCAATTTTATCCTCGTATTTTTCCCATTTTTTAAAAGCTTCTATAGCTTCGTTTTTCAGGATTTGTTCGGTTTTGAGGTTTCTCTGAGTAATATTTTTTTCAAATTCTTCGTAAATAAAATTATCGCTAAATCCTATTTTATCGGCATCACTTTTTGTATTTCCGTAATATAATTTATCAATTTTTGCCCAATAAATTGCTCCGAGGCACATCGGACATGGTTCGCAGGAAGAATAAATTTCACAACCGCTAAGGTCGAAAGTTTGCAATTTTTTTGCTGCAATTCTGATTGCATTTATTTCGGCATGTGCAGTAGGGTCGTTATCAATGGCAACGGAATTTGCGGATTCGGCAATTATTTCTCCGTTTTTTACAATTACAGCCCCGAAAGGTCCTCCGCCTTTTTCAATATTTTCGATTGATAAGCGTATTGCACGTTTCATAAATTTTTCCTGTGGATTTTCCATAATTAATATTTATTACTAATTTGTAATTTGTTCGGATGCTTTTTCATTTTTATATCCCCATAAAAACAAAGAGTAGAAAAATGAGAAAAAGAAAACGCCTATCATTGTTTCGAGAGTATCTTCGTTTAACATCGAAATTAATGCTATGGCAAAAAATATCATAAAATAATAATTCTTAATAGCTTTTTCCATAAAAACAGGAAGAAATATTGCAATCAAACAAATAATAGCACCAAAAATCCCGAATGTAATAAACAATGTCAAATACTGATTATGAGCTCTGTGCCAAAATTCCGGTTTAAGTTCCGTATTTGACTCCGGATAATATTTTTTATAAGCATCGTCAAGGTCTCCTGTGCCTGTTCCAAGCCAAAAATTTTGCCCGAATATATTTAATCCGGCTTTAAGGAATTCGAGTCTTTGTGTAACAGAATGTCCGCTGGGATTTCCTCCTTTTCTGTAAACATCTATCTGCCAAATTATGCTGTATAATCTTTTATTAATATTATTTATAAAGGAATTATTATTAAACCGATAATTTGTAGCCCCTGATTCAATTGCCCGGATATCTTTATCGGCAAGTTGCATTATTCCTTCGGCATCCTTTTTTAACCCTTTTGATGCCATATACCTCAATAAAACATGAAACATTTTATTATTGCTGTTATTTAGTGAATCCAGACAAATTGAACTTCTTGTCTGCCATGTTTCATATAGTTCTTCTTCGCAAATATCTCTGTATATATAATTCCCGTTTTCTATAAGTTTATTCTCAAAATTATTAGAATACAGATTATTTTTTGCGGTATAAATACTTTCACCTTGTCCTGTCTGTGTAGGAGTATAAAAATCATTAATAAAATACAATAAATATAATAATATGGAAAGGGGAATAAAAACTAGAATACTAAAATATACAAGTTTCCGTATAATAATTTTTTCTTTGATTACTATAATAAATATCAGTCCAAAGCTTATTAATAACAGGATTACAAATCCTGTAATTGCCTGAATCATAAGCATAAAAATGATAAACCAGCATAAAATCAGGATTGAGATAAAAATTTCGTATTTTTTTGTCAGAATTTTTTTATAAATAAAATATGCAAGAATAAAAATAACCAGACAAAGCATTAATGAAAGTCTGATATGACTTATATAAATTGAAATATTTCTGAAGTTATCAATATTATCAATACTTATAATTTTATAATATGCAAATAAGCCTGATACTGTACTTATCAATAGTCCCAGTACAAAAAATTTAATTACAATTACAAGATTATTAAAAGATATTGGCTTTGTACTTCCGATAATAACAGGGAAAGCCAATAATGGGATTTTAATTCTGAGGTCGTTTAGTGCATAAGAAAAATTTGATGTGTTTAAGAGCCAAACGACATGGGTTAGAAACAATAACAGAAAAATAAAAACAGTTTTATTTTTTTTAAGCAGTTCCCATTTTTCTTTATAGTTAAAATGAAAAATCCAGTTTGTGAGCATTATCCAAATACTTATACTCGTAACATATTCGGAAACGGATATACATAAAACCAGTAAGCATAATGCAAACAAATGTATATTATTATGGATTTTATTTTTCAATTTTTAAATTAAAATTTAGTAATATAGTTTTTTATTGAACACAAAAACTTATATAAATATTATAAACTGTTAATAACTCGTTTGATTTTATTAATGATAATATTCTTTTTATTTAATTCAGTAATTGCCGTATTACTGCAAAATTCTTTTCCTAACTTAAGATATTCTTTTGTAAATGTTTTAGAAGTAATCCCCCATTTTAACAAAAAAGTTTTTTTCCCTTTATTTTTTTTTATTCGTTTTGTGGATTTTGAACCGAAATGATAAGCCAGGCAGTTTCCTTTCCCTTTAAACTTTCTGACACCTGCGTCAAAAAGTTTTTTTGAAAAGTCGGGGTCCGAATACATTCCCGGACTAAATTCGACGCTTAATCCTCCGACCAAATCCCACAAATCAATATGTACTACAACAGGGGGCCATGTACTTCCCGACCAATCCTTAATAAATAATCCGGAATATTCTTTCAGCAGAAGTTCTTCGTTAAATTCCCTGATATTTTTTCCGTAATTTTTAACTATAACACACGGGTTTCCTGTATCCTCAGGTTCTATCATAGTACATGACAGCATAAAATTATTATTGCCGATATTTTCGATTTCTTTATATAATTCCAAATCCCAGTTTGGCAATAAATACATATCATCGTTTACATAAACAATATATTCTGATTTTACGAGCGACCTTGCAATATTTAACCCGTAACAAATTCCAATATTGTTTTTTGAATGGATATAATCTATTTCATTTATATTAGTAATCCATTCAATGGTTTCGTCATGCCCTTCGTTTACAATTACGATGATTTGTATTTTAAAATGCGAATTTTTAAGGATACTGTTTATACAATTTTTTAAATAATCAATATTATTCCAGGTCGGAATTAAAACACTGAATTTATAATCAATTTGAGTTGATTTTTGGTATTTTTTTATTCCTTCTATCACTTTTGTGTATATTAAGGATTATTTCAAACAGAATAAAGGTAATTTAATCAAAGAAGCGGTGCAGACGCTTTTTCTTTTCCGAATACTAAATTACAACCCATTCTTATATTTAAGTTTTTAGCTTTTTGCGGAAAAATAATTCCAATAATATTATCTGTAACAATATACCAATTTACAAATCCTAATTTTGCGGTTGCTCCTACTCCTAAGTTTCCAAAATAGTTATTTGCAATTGTATAGCTGACATGTGCAGTAGCCCAATTATTCAGGTTTGAATTAGCCGAAAGAGTAAAAGCCGGCAAAAGTGTTTTTTGGTAGAATTCGGCTCTGAACAAAGCTCCGATATGTAACAATGGATGAAATTTATACATCCCCCCTAAATACACGCTTGAGGGTAACCATGTGAAATAATTATGTTCCTGTAATTCAAATCTGAAAGTTTCATTTATAGAATCAATTACTGTTTCGTGAAGGTCTATATCTTCATCAAAATTAAAAATATCCAGTTCAACGCCTTTGTAAGTGAATTCTCCTTTACTGACAAAACTTTGAGGGTTGGTGTTCCATGTTATTAAGCCTAAATCAGTTGCACTAATATATAAATCAATCTCATTATTTAATTTGTAACAGCCTCCTATATCGAATGCAAAACCGACATTCCGCATATTAAATAAATAATTACCGGGAGTAATGTTATCTAATGAAGACTTATTTATATCAAAATTAACACTGTCAGTAAACACTTCATAATCATAATAAAATGGCATAGAACTTCTTAATGCCAAATCTGTTGTCATTGTCATGTGATAGGTGTCGGGGTTGGTATAAAGAGAAAAAGTGTTAACATCTGTTGTTGTGTTTGCCTGACCAAAAAGTACTTTAACACGACCTCCGACATTTAAGTTCTCAATTATGTCTTTTGTATATATTCCAAAAGCATATTCTCTGTAATGAGAGAAGTTAGAGTTTAATTTGCTGAAATCCAGGGGCTTATCTTCAAGCATATATGGTTTATTACCATGTGCAATAAATTCAAAAAAATCATAAGGGAGAGAAAGTCCGTATTTTATTTTTTCTGTAATAGCAAAGCTGAAAAAATGGTTTTCAAGTTGTATGCCTATATTTAACAGTTCTATCTGTGCGTCAAGTCTTATATGCGTGGTTTTTCTGAGGCTGTTCATAAATTTCGGAATGTCCATAACCAGATTATCCGATTTATCTCCAGTACCCATGTGAAATAAATGGTTATAATAAAATGAATTATTTGCATAATTAAAATACAAAGGGGGTGGAACTTGTCCAAATGCGGGAACAAGAACTCCTCCGATATGAATTCTATATTTTACATCCGAAGCCGGATTTACCCATTGGCTTTGCAGAACTCTGTCCATATAAAAAAGGGTTAATCCCTGTTGTGCAAAGTTAGTGTTTACAAACACAAATATTGTAATTATTAAAACGATTATTTTTTTCATTTCAGTAAAATTTTTTAATTAATCGAATCCAAATAAATTGTATCATCAATATCAATTTCAAAGCCGATATCAAAAAGGATTCTGTAATCATCATATATTCTAACTATATCCTGATTAGCGGCTTCGGTTGAACTTCCGCGTCCGCTAAAGATAACGTGTTTAGTATTTTTAATTTTTTCCAATCGGTTTTTATCTAATTCTATTGTAAATGCTTTTTCGCCAAAGTTGATAACTCTTCCGTTCCCGTCAACAACTGCCGATTTAATAATTTCTTCTTCTTCTGTAAGGAAAAGATTATCCAGTAAATTGTAGTTTCCGTCCACAAACATAATTTTTGCGAAAACCTCAATTGGCAATCCGTTTCTGATAAATACTCTTGCCGCAACTCTTGTATTAGGAGTCCAACTATCATAGTCATAAGCATCTGTCATTTTAAATTCTACCGTATCAAGATTTCTGAAATTATATAAATATCCCCATAAAGGAAGTTCTATCAGCACATCGGCTTCAAGAAGAGATTCGTCAGTAATAAAATTATTATGAGTAATTCCTACGGGATTTGTATATGCATGAGCAATAAACTGTACCCATTGTGGTTTTAAATCTATTATTTCGGCGATATTTGAATTTTCTTTACTGACTTTAAGAGAATCTGTAACAGTTGTCCAAATCGTTGATGCATAAGAAACGTGATAAGGATTTAAGCTATCCATAGGTAATCCTCCTTCGTAGTGTGTAATATTATAATCTTGTTCGTCTATAGAAGAATTGAGGAGTAATTCCGTAAAATAAAACGAGGTAGGAATTCCGTATGAGTTATTGTAAAGAACTTTAAATTTCGGGTCTTTAAAATAATAATCTTCTATTGTAACTTCATCACTTTGGAACATTGTGATTTCTATTTTTCCGCTTTCATATATTAATGTATTTGTGCCAAAATATCCTCTTACATACTCGTATTGCATATTATTTAAATCAACTGAAAAATCAACATCACCCGAATGATCGTCGTATCCCGAATAATAAAGAGTTGCGGTTATATCAATAGGAATTTCATTAAACCCCTGAGGAGTTTGAGTCATATCTATCGTATAGCCTGTGAAATCAATATTTATATTTGAAACATCTCCTATATAAGCAAAAGTTATTATACAGGAATAGGGGACTCCATTTTTAGTTATGCTTGGAAAAGTTAAATATAATCTTGCCGTATGATAAAAATTTGATTGAGCGGAAATATTTAAGGTCCCCGATTTTAATGATATGGATGTTAATTCGGCATCATCATTAAAAACATCAAACTCATAATGTTTTGTATAAGAATAACTGACCGAATCTCCCGGGCTGTCAAATCCCGCAAAATTAAAGTTAAGCCCTTCAATAGTCCTGCTGGTATGCTGGTTGGGCAAATAAATAATTTCATGGGGGTCTTTGGAACGAACCACTTTATTATAAACAATCGAGACAAGTCCATCTTCATCTACCATCATTATCGCGTTTTTATCATATTTTTCTACAACATCGGCAAATCCAATATTTCCATATAATACAGGGAATGCAAATCCTGCATTATAATCAATTTCTTTGTCCCATTTGTCAAAATTAAAATTATCTTTAACACAGGCATTTATTAAAAATACCATTGTTATTAAGCTGAATAAAATTGTTTTTTGTTTCATATCAATTTTCATTTACTTCGTAATTATACAATAAATTTTCGGGTCCTCCAACAATTAAATTAAATTTATTAGTTGAAGAGCTTAAATATCCAATACTAAATTGTGTTAATCCCTGTAATGGAAATCCATTAAATAAAGAACCATCATGATTAATCAGATAAATTTTACCGGACGATTTACAGACGACTCCAAGTTTAATTTGGTTGCCCGGGAAATAATAAAAAGAAGGTTCGGATTGAGGATTATCCGGAAAAACAAATTCAAATAATAATTTTTTGTTTTTTGTATAAACTTCTAACTTATTATTATCCAGAAAAACAAAGTCGTTTGTGCCGTTTCTGTTCATATCCGACAAAGCAAAATAATGATTTTCGCTGAATTCTTTAATTTTTATTGAATCAACATCTCCTTTATTGTTTATAATCTTTATCGTGCCGTTTGTGTTGGTTGTAATAAATCTGAAATTTGTACCAAAATTGTCAAACCATATTTTATTATTCCGTGAAAAATTAAAATTAGTTTTAACTTTTATTTTCTCCTCTCCTCTTCTCGACATAATATAGGCTTTATATTTATCATTAAAAACAATAAAGTCTTTATTACGGAATCTGTAAAAAGAGACTTCATTTGTAACGATATTTTCGGTTTTATCAAATTTCCAACCTTTAATTATATTTCCTTCAATATCATATAAATATACTTTATTGTCTTTACAAGGGATAAAAAATCTATAATTTTTATCGTTGTTGTAATCGAATAAAGTCAGCGGAGCTGTGCTTTCTGCTCTAAGAGTTATCGGATATCTTTCAACATAATTTCCTAATCTGTCTATTAAATGAATTTTTGATTTGGTCGAAAATAAATACTGAAGTCTGTTGTTATTATAATAATCCACCTGATATATGTTACTTGTGATAGGTTCATCAAGTTGAATTTTCCATATTTCCCTTCCGCTGTTACTTAATAAATACAGATTATTGTTCAGGTCTTGTACTATTATTTCTCTTGTATTATTATTATGATTTATTACAATGGCAGGTTTCATATTTATATTGGTATCAAGACGGCTTTCCCATGCTGTCTGAGGTCTTTCGGAAACATCTTCCAGATGTTTTATCACCAAATTATTATACATCATATTCTGGCTTTTGGTTACCTGATAACCAATTGAACCTATATTATTGAAATTATCCGTATTTGCAACTATAAATCTACTATGATTATCTTTAAGATAATTTTGTAAAATTCCCAGACTTACGTGAGTTGAAAAATAAAAGAACATATTGGCTCTGTTGGAAAATTGATTCAGGAATTTATTATGTCCTATGCTTGTACTCAAAGTTCTGTTCAGAATTGCATCATGTACTAATCTGTATAATGCTTCTTTTGAATTTGCAAAAATCAGGAAATTATCATAAAGTGTCAAATACTTTGCAGAACAAATGCTGAAATACGGACCAAAAAGAAGTTCGCCCGTATTATTGAAAGGAAGTGAATATATTTTTATAGAACTGGATTCGTCAATATTAATTTCATCTATATAATCATAATACGAAGTGTTTAGTTTTTTTGATGCCAGTTTCAGCATATTGTTTACTTCATTCTCAGCATGACTTCTGCTTTTAATTCCCATAATAATAAACGAGTTCTGAAAAATATCCAGAATATTTACATTTGTAACTGCCAGACATATTTCATTATTTATTAAAGGATAAAACACTTTTTTAATATCTACATTAGTTTGTCTGTTAATTTCTGAAATCTTTTCATCCCTTGTTTTTCCCCTGTTTGTTAAATTTAAATATCTAGATAAAAACTGGTCGTATCTGACAATATTATTAATAGCAACAAATAAATACATCCCCGTACCGTCCGGTAAAATTCTTGTAACATTCATGCTAGTCGGAGATTGTGTTTCAAGCACATCCAAAAAAGTGATTACAGTATCCGAAACCGCAGAAAATCCGTTAAGATAAATAATATCCTTACCAATACTAAGGTCTAATTCCGTCCATGTTCCAAAATGCTCAAATCCGGCAATCCCCGAATGAAATTTATTATCCAAAAATACCTTAACAATTTCGGAAAAATTATTTTTATTTATATAAATATTTGCAAGTTCATTTTTTCCTGCTGTTTGATAAACAGTATTAAATTCAGGGATATTTGTAATATACGAGTCGGATTCAAGTTGTCTTACCGAACTTTCGACAAGTAAAGGAGAACGACTGCAAATAAAAAGTCCCTTAAAAGCAGTAAAATAAAAACTTTCTGACAACTCCTTAAGCGAAACTTCGTAAATTGTCGAATTATCATATTGACGGAATTTTATTTCTGCAATATCTTCATAGTATTTTATGAGGTTTTGTATAATAGTTTTTTCATTATCTTCAATCGGAATTGATAATATAACTAATTGCTTGATTTTATCTCTTCCCAGAATATGAAAAGAAACCAAAACCGAAGAATTTGAACTGAGTTTTTTAAATTCGTTTTGCTCTTCTGATAACCTGTTAATGTAATGCATTAACGACCGTTCGGTGTTTAATTCTTTAATACCTGAAAGTTCATTATAAATATTATTTTCCGAAAGTTTTTTAAAAAATTCGTTAAAATCATTAATTTCAATCAGCAAGGAAGAATTTGTCGGAACAGCTCTTAAAGACTCACTTATATGTATTTGTTTGGGTTTGAAAAAATGAAAAAATGAAAAAACTATGCCTGCTGCAATTATACATATCAATATAATGATAATAATCCGTTTCATATAGGTGTTTTAAAATTGCAAATTTAATAATATTATTTAATTCAGACTAAGAAATTAAAGGAATAAAAAATTAACAATAAAAAGTTAAAAAAATGATTTTAAAAACCTCAGCAGAATAAAAAAAAATATAATATTTGTAAAAAACTAATAATCCATTAATTTCAGATTTATTATGAAAATACAAGTATTAATATTCGGCATATTTATAGGATTATTATCAATAAGTTTTATAGAAAAAGAACAGGAAGACTTTTTATTATCATTAACAAAAACCGATAATAACAAAAATTTTGTTACTGCTTTGGAAAAAATCAATTTTGATATTTCTAACCTGTATCAAAATAAAAGTATTTGGTGGCGCGACACAATCTCAGTATCCGACAATTCCGGTTTTACAGAAATTTCGGAAAATAACGATATTATCTTTAAAAAAAGGATAAAAAAATTAGACAGAAAAACGCCGATAAAACTGGAATATAATGAATTTGTATTTAATTATATCGAGGCATACGGAGTATTGAACAAAGAAAAGTTAGAAAACATAATGGCTGTATCCTCATATTATTTTCCGATTTTTGAGGAATATCTTGCCAAATATAATTTGCCGATAGAATTAAAATATCTTGCTGCAGTAGAATCCGCTCTTGATCCCAATGCCATTTCTGTTTCGGGAGCAGTAGGATTATGGCAATTTATGAAACATACATCCGATATTTTCGGAATAGAAGTAAGCTCATATATAGACGAAAGACGCGATGTATATAAATCAACTGATGCAGCTTGTGCTTATCTGGAGTATCTGTACCGCACATTTAACGACTGGCAGCTTGCTCTTGCCGCATATAACGGAGGTCCCGGCATGGTTGTTAAAGCAATTGCACGTAGTGGCGGAAAAACAGATTACTGGGAACTCAGACCTTATATGACAGACCAGATGCAAAATTATGTCTCGGCATTTATTGCAATGACATATCTTATGAATTATCATGCAGAACATAATATTTTTCCGAATGAAAACTATATTGATTTTTATGCCTATGATACTTTACATATTACAGGACCCCTTGATTTTAAACAAATCGAATATGTTACAGGTCTTTCGGCTGACAGCATAAGGCTTATGAATCCCGTATTTATCAAAAATAAAATCCCTGATAATAATAAAATATACACACTTGTTTTACCAAGAGATTATATGTTGAAATTTTTAATAAATCAAAACAAAATATATTTTTACAAACCTCATATTGATAATTATTTTGACCTGAAAGAAAAAGCAGGAGATACATTAGGAAGGGGAATCTATTATCATAAAGTTATAAGAGGAGAGACTTTACACCAAATTGCAATAAGATATAATGTTACAATAAATAATATTTTTGCATGGAATAAACTCCCTGATAATTATATCCTGAGATTTGATGATATTCTGAAAATATGGATAGAAGAAAAATAAAAGTAATTTCTGACAAATTTATTCCCTTAATTCCAATTCATTTGCATCGGCAAATTTTACCTGAAAGTCGGAAAAATTGGCAAGTGCTATTGAATACCGTGTTAATGCCTCATCAAAAAGTTCATAAACCCGTTGCTCGTGTTCTTCGGTATAATCCTCGTCAGGCATTAAAAAAATCTCTACAATTTCATTTAATTCTACACTTATAATTGATTTGTAAACTTTTAATAAGTTTTTAATCTCTTTTTCGTAGTTTTCAAATTGTGCAGATTCTTCTTGTTCCGATAAAGTTTCAATTGCCTCTTCGGTTATTGTCAAAGCATTATCCAACTGAATAGGCATGGCTTCTTTGTCAAAGGATTCAATAGCAACAATTAATTTTACAAGGGCATCGTCCACATCTTTCTGAATAGCAATCATTTTATCATTGTACTCCTGTGCACTGATTGTTTCTTCAATTACACTTTTACAAGAATAAAAACAAATAAAACAAACCGAAAATAATAATAATGCTCTCATTTTTTTAGATTTTAGTTTAACAATAATGCAAAAATATAAAATAAAATGGTACTACCACAAATTTAATAAAAGTTTTAACTTATGTGCCCCCCCTTATACCTAAAACGTCATTTATCCTTATAAAACTACAAGTGTTAAAAATTAAATTATTTTTTGAAAATAACTGAAATTTATTGTATAATTGTCAGTGGGTAAAATAACCTGAAAACATAAATAAGTTATTTAATACTTTTGTAACTTTAATAAAACAATAAAATGAATTACCGGGAAATTTTAACAGATATTTACGAAACTATAAAAAATGAAGAGAACAAAGGACAGGTTACCTCTTTTATACCTGAGTTATCGGGTGTTAATCCTGAACATTTCGGAGTTTTTTTTAAAACGGTAAATAATGATGAATTTGGTTTCGGAAGTTTTAACGATAAATTTTCGATTCAAAGTATTGCTAAGGTTGCTTCTCTAAGTTTAGCATATAAAATATTAGGCAAAAGAATGTGGAAGAGAATAGGTGTAGAGCCGTCAGGAACGGCTTTTAATTCGCTTGTCCAGTTAGAAGCTGACAAAGGGATTCCTAGAAATCCTTTTATTAATGCAGGAGCAATCGTTGTGTGCGATATTCTTATAAGTCAGTTAGATAATCCGCAACAGGATTTTCTGTCTTTTATGAGATATATTTCAGATAATCCCTCAATAAAATTTTCGCCGAAAATAGCAAAGTCCGAAAAGTCAACAGGATTCAGGAATATCGCATTGTGTAATTTTATTAAATCATTTGGTAATATAAAAAACGACAGCGAAGAAGTTCTTGATTTTTATTTTAATCTGTGCTCAATAGAAATGAGTTGCAGGGAAATTTCAAACTGTTTTTTGTTTCTTGCAAATCAAGGTCGTAAAGTTTCAGACAATAAGCAGATAATAAATAAAAGCAGAACAAAAAGAATAAATGCAATAATGCAAACTTGCGGACTTTATGATGAATCGGGAGAATTTACCTTTAAAGTAGGTTTGCCTGGCAAAAGCGGTATTGGCGGAGGAATTTTGGCAATCCATCCGAATAAACACACAATTGTTGTATGGAGCCCGAAATTAAACAGTAAAGGAAACTCATACAGAGGGATGAAATTTCTGGAATTATTTACAACAAAAACTTCTTCGATATTTTAAGCTTCATTTTCATACCACAAAAAAATATAATGCAAAGATAAAAACTTGCGGGAGCGGTTTTTTTTAAATGCGGTGGTTTCAACTTCATCTCTACTCCGCTCGATGAGAGACTCAACCACCTTGCGTACCCGTAGGTGGCTGAGCGGAGCCGAAGCCACCGTCCCAAATACTTCCTAAATCAAAAATCTTGTTCTTTATTCGTTATTCAAAGCTCCTGACTTTCTAAAACTTTTGCCTGTGTTTATCATTTTCGTCCAGCACTATATTCAGATAAGATTTGTATCTTGATATTGAAATATCTCCGTTTCGGACAGAATCTATTACAGCACAATCCGGTTCGTGTAAGTGCGTACAGTTATAATAGCGGCAATTTTTCGACATTTTAAAAAATTCCGGAAAAAAATGAGACACTTCTTCTTTTTTTATATCAACTAATCCAAAGCCTTTTATTCCCGGTGTGTCTGTAATATAGCCTCCGAAGGAAAGCTCCAGCATTTTCGCATAAGGGGTTGTGTGTTGTCCTGATTTATGATAATCCGAGATTTTTCCTGTTTTTAAATTTATTCCCGGCTCAATCACATTTATTAATGAAGATTTTCCCACTCCGCTATGTCCGACAATTACGCTTACCTTATTCTTTAATATCGCTTTTACTTTATCTAAATTAATCTTTTCTGTAACCGAAATCTCAAGTGTTTTATAAGCAATTTTTTTATAAATATTATTTATTTCTGTCAATTCTTGTTTTTGAGATTTATTATAAATATCAATCTTATTAAAAAGAATAACAGCTGAAATACTGTATGACTCTAAAGATACCAACACTCTATCAAGAAAAACCGTTGTTGTTTCGGGATTGCATAATGTAAATATTACTACAGCCTGATCAATATTGGATGCAATTACATGAGTTTCTTTTGATAAATTTGATGATTTTCTTAAAATACAGTTTTTTCTCGGCAAAATATTATTAATTACTCCTTTATTATCTTTAATTAATTCAAATTCAACAAAATCTCCGACAGAAACAGGATTTGTACTTCTTATTCCTTTTAAACGAAATCTCCCTTTTAAAGTACAATCGTATTTTTCATCTTCATTCTTTACAATACATTTATTGCCTGTTGTTTGTATTACTTGTCCTCTAAGCATTATAATGATAAAAAAATAAAATATTACCGACTACAATTTTATAAAAATTTATCTAATAATAAAACAAAGCTGATATTATTTTTGAATTTGATATTATTAAATTTTGTTTTAGTACATGACAAAAGTTCTTTATATCTTATCAAATTGCATACAATCAGTAATATATGCTAAATGATTTTTTTTATTCAGATTAATTTTATTGTATTTATCTTTGTGTTCTTAGTGTCTTTGTGGGAGTTTTTTGATTTTTTCCCCACTAAGGCACAAAGATCACAAAGTATTCTAAAATTATTAGTTTTTTTTATTGGACTTAGCGAGATATTTTTCGGTTAATGTTTTAGCCCCCTAAATATAAGGACAAAATTATATTTTAAAAAATAGAATTATTTTTGTCATGTGCTAAAAAATTTTGTTAAAATGAATATTTTTTATAATATTTGCATAAATATAAAGTTGAATAAACCACTATATATTCTGTATTTTAAATGAGAAGAATTTTTATTTATTTGTTTTTTATATTGCTAATTCCAGCAAATATTCTTTCCCAGAATAAAGAGCATGGTATTCCCAGTTTTAAAAACATCTCGCCAATTACTTATGCTCAGGAAAGCCAAAATTTTTCTATAATACAAGACCAAAACCACTTAATGTATTTTGGTAATGTAAACGGAATAATGGAATATGATAATTCATCATGGAGATTAATACCAGTAGCAGGTCGTCCTGAAATGGATATTAATTCGCAAAATGAGATTTATTTCGGAGGATACAATCAACTTGGAAAATTAGTTCATAAAAATGGTCTTTTAAGTACAGAATTATTTAATTACAAAAAAGAAATTAATCCCGGACAAATAAATAAAATTCTTGCATTTGAAGACGAAGTGTTTTTTTCAACTTCACATCAGCTATTATCATATATTGATGACACTATTGAGGTTCAGTTATCTAATATCAGAGGTATAAATATTTTTAAAATCCATGACAAACTATATGTGTTTGTTCCAAATAAAGGACTATTTACGTGGAAAAACAAAAAAATTATTCCTGCCGAAAATTTTACCAAACTTAAAAACACACATATTTTGGATATGTATGAATTAAATGACAGACAAATTTTAATAAAACCCGAAAATCAAAGAGGATTTTTAATTTATGAAAATAACAGATTATATCGTTTTCGGACAGAGGCAGATTTATTTATGTTACAAAACAAATACTCTGTAAGTACGAATCTGTCAAATGGTAATATTATTATCGGAACAAGGTTGGGAGGAATTGTATGTATAAATAATAAAGGGGAATTTATTTTTGCTTTAAACAGAAATAACGGATTAAGAGATAATCATATTACCGACCTTTATATTGATATTAATAATAAAGTTTGGGTAACTACATATAATGGAATTGCTCTGATAGAAACTCCTTCTCCTTTTGATTTTTTCGATGTAAATTTCGGGCTTAATGGAGCAATTATATCTGTGCTGAGAAAAGACAATTCCCTCTATGTCGCAACGACAACCGGAGTTTTTAGATATTTTTACGGAAACATTTATGAAACGGAGATATCTGAATTCAATAACAGAAAAAGATTTCGAAGAATCGACGGAATTAGTAATATAACATGGCATCTGTCGGAAATTAATAATAACTTATTTGCCGCAAGTTCATCAGGAGTATTTCTTATTAAAAACAACAGAGCAATAAAAGCACTTGAGGGACAATACAATAAAATTGTTCAATCCGAAATTAATCCTAAAATATGTTTGATTGGTGGCAGTAATGGGTTATTAATAAGTAAAATATCCGGTAATTATTTTGACACTATCGGATATGTAGAAGGATTAAATTATAATATAAGAACTATAAACATTGATAAAACGGGAACAGTTTGGTTGGGCACAAATGCAGACGGATTATTTAAATTAAACTTTAACGGAGATTATAAAACAAATACCGATTTTTTAAGTTTTAATGAAAAGAATGCATTCCCTAAAAGATTTAACTGGGTTGATGTTTATCAGCAAAGCTTCGGAACAATGTTCTCTACTCAAAAAGGTCTTTTTAATTATAATTACAATACTAACAGATTTGAATATGATACTCTTTTAGGATATGATTTTGAACAAGAAAATATGTATATATATCCTATTATTGAAGATAAAAATAAAAATCTATGGTTTAGCTGTACTTTTTCAAATAAATATTACAAAGAAACAGGAGTCGCATTATTTAATCAAAAAGACAATACATATACAAAAACTATTAATCCATTTGCTTTAATACGAAAATTCCCGATAGAATCAATTTATGCGGAATCAGATGATAATATATGGTTTGGTACAACAGAATCTTTAATTAAATATAAACATAATTTTTATGATATACACAAAAGTACTGCTCCATGCTTTATAAGAGAAATAACAATCGGATACGATTCTGTTATTTATATTCCTCCTGATTTTGATAGCAGTCGGGAAAATAAATTTGAAATTTTGTTTTCCGATAAATCCGTAAGATTTGATTTTACTTATTTACAATATAATTCATACGGAAGTAATGAATTTCAGGTTTTTCTTAAAGGATTTGATTCGGAATGGTCGGAATGGACACAGGAATGTTTCAAGGAATATACTGCCCTGACAGGCAAAGAATACGTTTTTATGGTACGTGCAAGAGATGTGTACGGAAACATCAGCGAAGAGACTGCAATATATTTTAAAGTTATACCTCCTTTTTATCAAACAATTTATGCATATATATTTTATGTATTATTACTTGGAGCTTTAATTTATCTGATTTTAAAACTAAATGAATTAAGACACGCCAAAGAACATTACAGACTCGAAAAATTAGTAGAACAACGTACAAATGAACTGTCGCATCAAAAAGAACAAACCGAAAAACTGGTAAAAAAACTTTTACCCGATTATACTGCTGACGAAATTAAAAAAACAGGAGAAGCCAAATCACAAAAATATGAAATGGTGTCGGTATTATTTGCAGATATACAAGGATTTACAAAAATTGCCGAAAAAGAGAATACCGAAAAACTTATTACATGCCTTAACAATATATTCTCTGACTTTGATAAAATTATAATAAAATATAATATCCTGAAAATCAAAACAATAGGTGATGCATATATGTGTGCGGGAGGAATACCTGTTGCGGAAAAAACAAATCCGATAGAAGTTGTATTGGCAGGAATGGAAATGCAAAATAAAATCAAATTATATAATCAGGAAAATGATTTAAAAATCAAATTAAGAATAGGAATACATACAGGACCTGTAGTATCGGGTGTTGTTGGCTCAAATAAATTAGAGTATGATATTTGGGGTGATGCCGTTAATATTGCCAGTAGAATGGAGTCGCACGGACTTGTCAACAAAGTTAATGTATCACAATCCACTCACAGTTATATACAAGACTTTTTTGATTGTACCCACAGAGGAAAAATCAATATAAAATATAAAGGTGAGCTTGAAATGTATCTGGTTAATAATATTAAGGCAGAATTATCCGAAGGACATAATTCCTTATTACCTAACAGGGATTTTTTGATAAAACTACAACATATAAAATTAAAAGACATACAGGAAGAAATTTTGGAACAATTAGAAAAAAATCTTCCGAAAAATCTTTATTATCATAATTTAAAGCATACGCTTAATGTTCTGTATGTAGTAGAAAATTTTGCCCGAAAAGAAAAGGTTAACGAAGAAGAAATGCTCTTATTAAAATGCGCCGCACTTTTTCATGATGCGGGTTTTTTAGTCAGTTATGATGATAATGAAAAAATCGGAGCAAAAATGGCGACACAAACATTGCGGAAATATAAATTTTCACAGGACCAAATAGCTACAGTTGAAAGATTGATTTTAGCCACAAAAATGCCTCCGAATCCTAAAGATTTACTGGAAAAAATAATTTGTGATGCCGACCTGGACTATCTCGGAAGACCTGATTTTATACCTATTTCACAAAACTTATTCAGGGAACTGTTCGAAAGAGGAAAAGTAAATACTATACAAGAATGGAATAAATTTCAGTATAAATTTATGACAGAACATAAGTTCTTTACCGAAACTGCCCGTAAAAAAAGAGAACCTGTTAAAAAACTGGTAATGGAAGAGTTAAAAACTTTAATTTAATCGCCTTCCTCAATTACATCATCGGAATGATTATCATATAAATTACGTATTTCCTGATAAATCTTTAAAGCTTTATCAAAATCTTTTTGCATAACCATTACTTTTACGCCATCTATTTCTCCAAATACAGACAAGTTCGAAACGGCACATGTTATGCCTATCTCTTCAAGTTTATCCCTAAGTATATGAGCACGATACTCGTACCTATATTTTACTAATGTTACTAATGTGTCTTCCATATAATATTATTTAATGTAAATGTCTGTTAATTTTTACGTAATGCTCAATAAAATGTTATTTAAATTATTAATTATATATTTAGTTCTATCACTATTTTAAGGTATAGGGTATAAGGTATAAGGTGTAAGGGGTGTTCCCTATATCCCTATATCCCTATATCCCTATATCCCTATACCCATCCCCTATAACTTTTCCTAACATCATAAGCTAAAACTTCCATTAAATTTGAGATAGCACCAATTATATTAACTTTTATTTCTTATTTTTTTCTCCCACTCCCAAGCAGATAAAATCGTTTCATCCAGAGTTTTTTCGGCTTTCCATCCAAGAATTTTATTCGCTTTTGTAGTATCTGCCCAGACTTTTTCGATGTCCCCTGGTCTTCGTCCTGTAATTTTGTAATTTAATTTTTGGTTGCTTACTTTCTCAAATGAACGTATTACTTCCATTACAGACACTCCTTCTCCTGTTCCTATATTAAAAACTTCCAATCTGTCCTTGTTTTTCTTTTCTAATAATCTGTTTACGGCTATAACGTGAGCTTTTGCCAGGTCAACCACATTTATATAATCTCTTATAGCCGTACCGTCAGGAGTATTATAATCGTTGCCGAAAACACTTAATTTTTCCCGCAATCCGATGGCGGTTTGTGTAATATACGGTAAAAGATTATCCGGAACTCCTAAAGGAAATTCTCCTATTTCTGCCGAAGGATGAGCACCAATCGGATTAAAATATCTTAAAGAAATACAATTAATTTCAGAATTTGTTTTTATTGTATCTTCAATTATTTCTTCATTTATTTTTTTTGTATTTCCATAAGGAGATTCGGGTTTAATTACAGGGGATTTTTCGGTAACCGGTAGTTTTTCGGGCTGACCATAAACCGTGCAACTTGACGAAAAAACCAGATTTTTTACCCCTGTATTTTGCATTTTCCGTAAAAGATTTACCAAGCCCTGAATATTATTATGATAATATTTCAACGGATTTTCAACGGATTCTCCGACTGATTTATATGCTGCAAAATGAATTACGGCAACTGCATCTTTGTGTTCTTCAAAAATTTTTTGTATTGCGGATATATCCGTAATATCTTCCTGATAAAAAACCGGTTTTCTTTTACAAATCTTTTCAATTCCTGATAATACTTCAATTTTTGAGTTAACAAGATTATCTATAATGATAGTTTCAAAACCTGCATTTAAAAACTCCACTACCGTGTGTGAACCAATATATCCTGTGCCTCCCGTAATTATCACTTTTTCCATTTACAAGAATTTTACAACCAACAAATATAAAAACATATCGGTTAATAAAAAATTATTATTAAAACTTGACATAAATCAAAACTTTTTTATATTAGCAATTTAAAATAAAAAAATATGCTTATGCTGGAAATCCAAAGATTAGATCAAATTGCAATCACAGTAAAATCACACAGACTTTTAAAAGAATTATTAAAAGAGAATCCCGTTTTAGAAGAAATAATGCGTAATGCAAAAAACGAAACCGAAGCTCTCGTAGGAATCAAAAACTGGGTGATGGAATATATGAAAAATCGTCCTGATGCCTATGCTTATTACAAAAGAGTAAATCAGGGCAGAGAGTTTTTTGAAAAATTGTCATGGCAGGATTATGCCGCAATCCGACTATTAGACTATGTTGACAATGCCGGACAAGAATATGAGGATTTGAATTTAAGAGGAGAACTTGCGGTAAGTAACCCCATAAAGATGATTTGGATGGCTGTAACAAAAGGAACAGGTGGTGCCAAGCCTTTCTTTTTTGAAGATATGTTATACCTGTTTCGCCAATTCAGAGGAAGTTATAAACGAAAAATCCCGGGTAAAGAACAATTAGCCGAATATATGGACAGATTTCCTTCGGGACTTGACCCGAGAATTGTTAAACTACGCGAAGAAAACAGAGACAGGATTATAGAAATTTTTATTACTAAAATTGATTCCGGTGAATTATTAAGTCCTAAGTATAAATTTGCTCCCAAAATGTCTCATGAGCAAAAATTTTTAAAACTGTTAGAATGGTGGGATGATTATAATTTTCATTTGTCTTTTGCAGTCAGGTCTCCTCAACTACTGAACGAACTGCTGGGAAACTCTTTAGATCCCGACACAATGAAAATTATGTACGAAGCCGAAAAAGTAGGAATTCCGTTTTTTATAAATCCTTATTATTTATCATTATTACACGTAAGAGTACCGTATTTCGCTATAGGAGCAGACCTGGCAATTCGTTATTATGTACTTTACAGTAAAAAACTGGTTGAAGAATTCGGACATATTGTTGCATGGGAAAAAGAAGATAAAGTAGAACCCGGCAAACCAAATGCAGCAGGATGGATACTGCCGACACATCATAATGTTCACAGAAGATACCCCGAAGTGGCGATACTTATTCCTGCAACAAAAGGACGTGCCTGCGGAGGGCTCTGTGCTTCGTGTCAAAGAATGTACGATTTTCAACGCGGAAACCTGAATTTTAACCTCGAAAAACTTGAACCTACCGAAAAATGGTCGGGAGAACTGGATAAAATAATGAAATACTGGGAAGAAGATTCTCAACTCAGAGATATCCTTATTACAGGAGGAGACGCATTAATGAGTTCCAATAAATCATTAAAAGAAATATTAGACAAAACTCTTGAAATGACAATTAAAAAGAAAGAAAAGAACAAAAAATTACCTGAAGGAAAAAAAGTTGCGGAAATGTTGAGAATAAGATTAGGCACAAGACTTTTGGCATATTTACCACAAAGAGTTGACGATGAATTAATTGAAATTTTAAAAGATTTTAAAACAAAAGCTCAAAAAGCAGGATTAAAACAATTTGTTATACAAACTCATTTTGAAGCTCCAATGGAAATAACACCCGAAGCTCAAAAAGTAGTCGAACGATTAATAAATGCAGGATGGATTATTACAAACCAACATGTGTTTTCTGCAGCATCATCACGAAGAGGACATACTGCAAAACTGAGAAAAATACTTAACGAAATCGGAGTATTGCCATATTATACTTTTTCGGTTAAAGGATATATGGAAAACAATTTTAATTTTGCCACAAATGCAAGAGCAGTTCAGGAACAGATAGAAGAAAAAATTCACGGAAAAGTTGATGATAAGATAAGTAAAGAATTAAATAAGTTGCTTACTCATCCCGAAAAAGTAAAATCAATTATAAATAAAATCCTGACAAAATATTCTATTCCGTTTATTGCATGCGACAGAAATGTTTTAAATCTTCCGGGTGTCGGTAAAAGTCTGACATACAGAGTTGTAGGCATTACCCGATATGGTCGGAGGATTTTAGAATTTGACCACGACCAGACAAGAAGTCATAGTCCGATAATACATAAAATAGGAAAAATAATTGTAATTGAATCTAAATCAATCAGCGAATATTTACAGCAATTAGAAGAAATCGGAGAAAATGCAGATGATTATGAAAGTATTTGGGGCTATTCTCTGGGCGAGACCGAACCAAGACCGCAAATTTACGAATATCCCGATTACAATTATAAATTAACCGAAGAACTTACAAATATTGATTTATCATAACCGGTTTATCGTGTTCTGAGAAGCTGCAAACAGAAAATCAAAAAAAATTGCAGGGGTTCTTATATTTTATTATCTTTAGCCCCGTTTATTAACAAATTACAAATCCTTATTAAATAATATTTAATTTTATGTTGAAAAACAATAATTTAGACAAAGTTTCAATTTCAATTAAATCACATAAGATTTTAAAAAAACTCCTGAAAGAAAATTCAGAATTGGCAGAAATATTGCAGAATGCGAAAAATCCCGAAGAAGCTCTTAATGGAGTAAAAAAAATGACTTCAGACTATATTATTACCCGTACTGAAGCTTATGATTATTATAAAGGGAAAAAAGAAGGAACAGAAATTTATAATAAATTATCATGGCAGGATTTTGCTGCGATAAGATTACTGGATTATATTGATAACTCAGGACAAAAATACGAAGACTTAAACCTTAAAGGAGATTTGGTAATAAATGAACCGATTAATATTCTTTGGAAAGCCGTAAACAAAGGAAACGGAGGAGGAAGTACAGAATTTTTCAGGGATATGCTTTTTTTATTCAGACAGTTCAGAGGAAGCTTAAAAAAAGAAAAACCTAAAAGAGAACAACTTAAAGACTGGATGAAAAATTTCCCGTCAGGTTTGGATACAAGAATTGTTAAAATCAGAGAGAAAAACAAAAAAAGAATAATTAATGTATTTATAAGTAAAATTGACTCAGGCGAATTATCCTGTCCAAAATATAAATTTGAGAAAGAAAAATCTTATGAAGAAAAATTTAACAAAATGCTTGAGTGGTGGGAAGATTATAATTTTCATTTATCTTTTGCCATAAGAAATCCCGACTTGTTAAATGATATGCTGGACCACTCCGTTGACCCGGAAACCATGCAAATTATGTATAGAGCCGAAAAAACAGGAATACCGTTTTTTGTTAATCCATATTATTTGTCTCTTCTGAATATTAAAGCTCCTGATTTTGCGGTAGGTGCAGATCTTAGTATCAGAGATTATATTTTTTACAGCGAAGAACTTGTAAATGAGTTCGGAGACATTGTTGCATGGGAAAAAGAAGATGAAGTAGAACCAGGGAAACCGAATGCTGCAGGATGGATACTGCCGACAAAAAGCAATGTCCACAGAAGATATCCCGAAGTGGCAATACTTATCCCCGACACAACAGGTCGTGCATGCGGAGGACTTTGTTCAAGCTGTCAAAGAATGTATGACTTCCAAAGCGGAAATCTGAATTTTGACCTTGAAGAACTTAAACCATCACAAGAATGGGCTGGAAAATTAAATAAAATAATGAAATACTGGGAAGAAGATTCTCAACTCAGAGATATCCTTATTACAGGCGGAGATGCATTGATGAGTTCCAATAAATCTTTGAAAGAAATTCTTGACAAAGTCTTAGAGATGACAATCCGCAAAAAAGAAAAAAATAAAACTCTTCCCGACGGAGAAAAAAACGCCGAAATTTTAAGAATAAGATTAGGGACAAGACTTTTGGCATATCTGCCACAAAGAGTTAACGACAAGCTTGTTGAAATATTAAAGGATTTCAGAGTTAATGCTCAAAAAGCGGGATTAAAGCAGTTTGTAATTCAAACTCATTTTCAGACTCCTATGGAAATAACCCCCGAAGCAAAAAATACCGTAAGCAAATTATTAAATGCAGGATGGATTATTACAAATCAACATGTATTTTCAACTGCCGGCTCACGAAGAGGACACACGGCAAAATTAAGAAAAACTCTTAATGAAATTGGCGTATTATCATACTATATATTTTCTGTAAAAGGATATATGGAAAACAGTTATAATTTTGCCACAAATGCCAGAGCCGTTCAGGAACAAATAGAAGAAAAAGATTTCGGGGATTTTGATAAAAAAATCAGCGATGAACTAACAAAACTACTTGAAAAGCCCGAAACTCTGCAAAAAAATCTGACCAAACTCCTTGATAAATACTCGCTTCCTTTTATCGCAAGCGGAAGAAATGTGCTGAATCTTCCGGGAGTAGGGAAAAGCCTTACTTTTAGGGTAATAGGAATAACAAGATACGGAAGAAGAATTTTGTGTTTTGACCATGACCATACGCGCAGTCACAGTCCGATAATACATAAAATGGGGAAGGTAGTAATAATCGAATCCAAATCAAT
The DNA here is from genome assembly GCA_007130555.1 of Bacteroidales bacterium. Classification (GTDB taxonomy): domain Bacteria; phylum Bacteroidota; class Bacteroidia; order Bacteroidales; family ML635J-15; genus SLSH01. The sequence continues at coordinate 648 of SLSH01000305.1, read as the reverse complement.
CGGAGAATATCTGAATCAATTAGAATCAATAGGAGAAAATGCTTCCGATTATAAAACTATTTGGGGATATTCAATAGGCGAAACCGAAAAAATCCTGAAAATTTACGAATATCCCGAATATGATTATAAATTAACAGATAAAATTACGAATATTGAGATTTAGGGTTTATGCAGCTTGTATATTGGCAAAAAACTTGTGGAAAGCAGTATGATTGCACCGGAGGAGAAATATCAGTATATTCTATAGATGGGAAATTAATTATGCGAAAAAACCTAGAAAAGCAAAACGGTAAAGAATCTATCAATATGCGGGATTTCCCGCCGACAACCTATCTGATTAGGGTCAGCGATTGCTATGGTTTTTTTAGAATAAGAAAATTTATCAAAGAATAATAAAAAATCCGGGTTAGCCCGGATTTTTGTTAAATTTGCATCAAACATTTATTTCGTGAAAAAAATCATATTATATATAATTCTTATATTTACAAGCACTGCAGGACTATCTCAAAATGTTTTTAATAAGATTATAGGAGACACAATAGCTCACATTACCAATAGCGTTATAGCTTTAGACACCGGGTATGTTTTTCTATCGGGGACAGGTAATGAATATGGGGTACGCAGCTTTGCACTTACTCATGTAAATGA
>SLSH01000207.1 GCA_007130555.1 Bacteroidales bacterium | reverse complement strand
TGATTTCACATATTAAAAAAATAATTTATATCCCATAGCGTATAATATTTTTTGCCAAACCATTAAACATTATGGAATGTATAGGTAAAAGTCCATACCAGTATAGTCTTCCCGGCAAACCTTTAGGTCTAAATGTAGCTGTTTGTTGCAAAAAATACTCTTGTTCTTTTTTAATAATTTTAAATTCAAGCCATGCTTCTCCGGGAAGTTTCATTTCGGCATAAAGCAATAATCGTTTGTTTTGTTTATCTGCCACAAGCACCCTCCAAAAATCGAGAGTATCTCCCGTATTTATAGCATTGGCGTTTGTTCTGCCACGCCGTAAGCCTACTCCTCCGACTAATTTATCTATAAACCCCCGAATTTCCCACAACCAATTTCCATAATACCATCCTCGTTCTCCTCCTATTGACCAAATATTTTTTAAAACCTGATTAATATCTGTTTTAATCGGTTTAAGTCTTATATCGCAAAGACAACCGTCAGAGGGGATATTTATATTGTCAAGTAAATCTTTATTCCCATAACTAATAATAACAGCATCTTTCCAGCTTGACACGACATTATTCTGTTCAATTTTCTGAAATGCAAGTTCCACGGCTTCTTTGTATGTAAAAGGTTCTATTCCGAGCATTTTTTTAAGATTATTTTTTTTTGCAACAACTTCTACTTTCATGCTTTCAACAAGATTAGAACTAATCCAGTAAGGCGTGGATGTTAAAAAATAAAGGAAATATCTCATTATTCGGGGAGTAATAATCGGAGAAGACAAAACAAATCTTCTCAATTTCCTTACTTCCGCAAATTGGAGTAACATTTCTTTATACGTTAAAATATCCTGTCCGCCAATATCAAATGATTTATTAAGTGTATCCTTATTTAACAAAACGCCTGTTAAATATTCCAGTACATTTCTGATGGCAATTGGTTGACATCTTGTATTAATCGATACCGGAGCAGGAATAATCGGAAGTTTTTCAACAATATCACGAATAATTTCAAACGAAGCACTTCCCGACCCGACAATAATTCCTGCTTTAAGAGATGTAAGCGGGATATTACTTTTACTTAATATTTTTTCAACATTTTTTCTTGAAGAAAGATGCTTTGAAAGTTTTTTCTCATTTGTAATTCCGCTGAGATATATTATTTGTTTTACTGATGTAGGCTTAATAAATTCTATAAAATTATTTGCACATATCTCCTCAAGTTTTTCAAAGTCTTTTATATTTGTATTTAAAGAATGAATAAAATAATAAGCTACATCAATTTCTTTTATAGTATCGGTATCGGAGACACTTTTGGTAAAATCTGTTTCTAATATTGAAATATTCGGATGTTTATAAATTCCTTCTTCAGGAAACCTGTGCTTATCCCTTACACAGCAAATTATTTCATGCCCATCTTCAATCAGCGGAGGAATAAGTCTTTTGCCAATATATCCGTTTGCTCCTGTTAATAATATTCTCATGGAAATAATTTTTTAAACCACTTTTGGTTTATTTTATTAAAATCTGTGAGACAAAAAATTGACGCAAGCAAAAATGGCAATACAGGAACTTTATATCTGACAATAGCACCAATATTGGGAGTACTTAATCCAACAAGCGTGTAAAAAACGATTATTATTAAAACTGAAAATAATACAAATCTAAATCTTTGTGTATTAAATTTCTTAAAATAAAAAATCATAATTACTATTAAACATAAAACAAAAAGATTTTCGATAAAAGCCAAAAACATTAAAACAGAATTTATTTCGGTTGGATAAGGGCGTAAAAAAGAATTCAGTATTGCAGTCGGAGTATTTTTAATAATACTTACAGCTGTCGGTTTAAGCCTTTCCAACACAATTGTACTTCCGTTTTCTTCAATTAAATTAGCGTGATTAATAAAATCATTTTGCTTTCCTGCAACTGTTCTGATAATATCATAACCAATAATATTACTACTAAATAAAACAAATACCGAATAAAAAATCAAGACAGAGAAAAAGGCAATAATCTGATGACGTTTACGCATTTTTTTTGTAATAAACAGAAAAACAAGTGCCGGAACCAGTGCGGGCAAAATATATATCTTTGAAATAAAAAGAAGTGCTGCAAACAACACAAATAATAATAAATCAAAAAAGTTTATTTTATTCATAAGTTTTACAAAATAATAAAACATCAATCCCATCGAAAACATTACTAGTCCCTCTTTTAACATTCCTGATGTCCAGAACAGTGCGGAAGGAATAAGTGTTGCGGCAAATAACAGCAAATATCTGTTTGCATCATTAATTGTTATAAGTGCTTTAAACAATGCAAAAGCTCCGAGAAACGATAAAAATGCCATTATTACAATATGAAGATAAATATTGCCCTGTGAAATAAGACATAACAAAGCATGAAAACGTATCATTGTTTTATTATCCACAAAAAGTCCGTAATCATATTCTCTCGACCAATATCCGACAGGAAAATATCTGTCTTTTATGTGAGGCATATCAATCTGTATGCCTGTAACAATTCTTAAATAATCATCAAAATTATTTTCAGTTGAATTATAAATCTGAACTCCTGAATTATAATACTTGTAAATATCGGCCGTTTCAGAGTCATAATAATAAGTATAAAGTCCGTAAACTCCTATTCCTGCCAATAGTTTCAATATAAATATACCAGCTATAATGCTTGTTTTAATACCATCAACTTTAAAAAACTGAAAATAAATAATTATCAGAATAAATATGATTGTAAATAATATGGGTAAAATATAAATCATTATTCAAATATAAATTTTGTGTCAGTTTCTTTAATTTCGGGATAATGAGAATTTAAACTCTCTCCGTTAAGTACTTTATTATATTTTTCAAGATAATTTATTGCCATTTTTTTTGAATTAAAATTTTCCTGAGCATAATCGGAAATTTCTTTTTTATTAAAACTTCCGGCATTTTTTATTTTTTCGGCAATTTCGTCTGATTTTTTTGATAAATATCCGCAATTTTCTTTAATAAGTTCGGGTAAAGAACCGTAAGGTGTTCCAAAAACAGGACATCCATAATACATACTTTCGGTAATTGCCAGACCAAAAGGTTCGTTCCATAAAACAGGGAAAATAAATCCTTTTGACAATTTTAAAATTTTAATTTTTTCATAATTATTCAGCATTCCAAAAAAATTTGCATTTCTGCTGAATGAAATTTTTAATCCCATACTTGTATTAATCCTCTTCCCTCCTATTACAGCGAGTTTCTCTCCTGTTTTTTCACAAACTTTTATTGCACCTCTAAGATTTTTGACTTTCCATGCGGCATTACCGAGAAAATGAAAAAATTTTCTTTCAGAATTAAAATCAGGTTTTTCGTAATTATCCCAATCCAGACCATTATAAACATAAGATTTGGAATTATGCCTTTCTGCATGATTTTCCGAAACAAAAACCGTATTTTTATCAAACTTTTCTCCTTTGCTGCCATTTCCGTGAATTGTAACGATATAAGGTTTTGTAATTTCTTCCTTAACAGGCTGGTTAAAATGTACAATATCAATATTATCGGAAATTTGTTTATTTAACGGTAATTCAGGATTAATTTCAGTTAATTCCGCAAAATCGCAATAAGAACCTTTGTTTGCAAGAAAACTTATGTTATGTCCCATTTTTTTAAATTCTTTGCCCAAATCCCACACAACACGTTCGGTACCCCCGTAAAATTTAGCCGGAATAACAGATGAGCAAACAATTAAAATATTCATCATAAAAATTTAAGGACTATTATGCAAAATTAAAATAAGTAGCGGGATTATCAAAATTTTTAATTTTAATGATTTTTTTGTATATTTACGTTTTTGAAATAAAAAATATAAAGATATGATTAAGATAAGTGTTTTATTGTTTTTATTTACAATTTTGCTGCAAAGCGAAAAACAATCAGAAAGGAATGCTATGATAAACAATCAGATTATCGCCAGAGGAATATCACATAAAGCTACTATTGAAGCACTACGAAAAGTAGAAAGGCATAAACTCGTTCCTGATAATCAGAAACAGATGGCATATCGCGACAGTCCGCTTCCGATTGGTTACGGACAAACAATTTCACAGCCTTATATAGTTGCTTTTATGACAGAATCTATTCAGCCCGAAAAAGGACAAAAAATTCTTGAAATCGGAACAGGCTCGGGTTATCAGGCGGCTGTACTAGCCGAAATTGTTGACGATGTTTATACAATAGAAATTGTAGAAGAGCTTGGTAAACGCGCAAAAAGAGATTTAAAAAAAATAGGTTATAATAATATTCATATAAAAATCGGAGACGGCTATAACGGATGGGAAGAACATGCTCCTTTTGATGCTATTGTTGTAACTGCAGCAGCCGAATATATCCCTCCCCCACTTATTAAACAGTTAAAAGACGGCGGTAAAATGATTATACCCGTTGGTACGCAATTTATGACGCAACAATTAGTTCTTGTTGAAAAAACAGATGGTAAAGTGCGAAGCAGAAATGTTATGCCTGTAAGATTTGTTCCTTTTACGAGAACCGATTAATTTTAAAAAAATGATAGGCATTATTATTTTTATACCGCTTAGTACGGGTTATTAATATTTGACCCCGAAAATAGAGAGATATAGTCGGCGACGAAGAGCTATGCTCTAAATATACCGATTTACCAGACGTCAGCGACGACAACCACGACCAAGCCCGTCATTTCAACGACCACGCATAAAAAGGCGTGGGAGGAGAAATCTGTTAATTTTTAAAAAATGCCGGATAATGTTGATTCTTACACCCTCTCATGGCAAGTGAGGATGTTGTAAATTTTTAACAGCTTTGAAAGTAGCAATGGCAGATTTCTCCCCTTTCCTGTGTCAGGGGTCGAAAAATCCGGACCAAAGTGGTATTACGAGAGTATTTACTTTTCTTTTTTTGAACGTTCAACTATTTTTCCATTCTCTTTTCCCGTTCTTCCTTGTATTTTGATTTGTAGTATTCATCACCTGGATTTTCCCGATGTTTTTTAAAAGCTTCCGCTAATTCGGGATATTCTTTGTATTTAATGTCTATAATAGTATTTGACGGCAGAATAAAAAAGAATAACCCGACTCCTCCTATTATTGCCGTTCTAATCAAAATCCTTCTGTAAGTATCCGCTTTATTTATAATATGCAAAATTATGCTAATTATTGTAATAACTCCAACAAAGATTAATCCATACAGCATCATTATTTTTTCTCCCGGATAAAATTCTATCTTAAACAATATACCCAATAACATTATAGATAAAGCAAAACCTGTTAATATTGATAATATAATTTGAATAGATCTTATCCCTTTATAACTGTCTGCTTTAAATATATTTCTTAAACGAATTCCGTTTAAAAGTGCAAAACTTAAAATATAATAAAAAAATGAAAGAAAAGAGAATAATAACACTACCCCAACACTTCCACCCGGAATTGTTAAAAGGTTCATAATAATTAAAATTACAGCAATAATTCCAATAATAATTTCGGCTATTCTCATAATAATAGAATTTTAAAGTTAATATTAAGTTTACATATATAACTGTTTTTTAATTATGCAAAGATATATTTTTTTAATAAATGAAAAAAATTTAGTGCAAATTATATTACTCTACTGTCAAAAGATGCAATGTTCGAATTCCTCAGCATGCATATTGCGACAGCGGAGATTTGTCAGATACTTTTAAAAAACCTCGGCAGGCTAAAAACCAAATAACAATTTATCATATACTTTTTTATATTTTTCGGTTCCTATTTTTAGAGAGAATAGTTTTACTGCCACGTTGCGCAAATGTTCGGGGTTTATTTTCAGGATTTCTTCTATTTTTTTTACCGCATCTTCATATTGTTTTTTTTCGAAATTGTTGATTATCAGACCGGTATTATTTTCATAAACGAATTTGTCGAGATCTCCCACATCTGAATTACAGATTATCGGAATTCCCATGCTTAATATTTCAGCAAATTTTGTAGGAGAGGATGCTTTTTTAGAAAAAACAGGCAGAATAAAAAATATTGACACATTGCTCAGGCTCAGCAACTTAGGAACTTCTTCTCTGTTGGCAGAAATAATTATCAAATCGTTTTTATCCACGTTGTAATTGGTTGCGGAATTATAAATCAATTCTCTGTTTTCGCGTGTAATAAAAAGGAATTTAGATTCGGGTTTATTTTGTTTTAACACGGCAAAAAACTCCATCATCTCGTCAAGCATATACCATGTACCTACTGAGCCGAGATAAGTTAACACAAAATTATCGGCTGAAATATTTAATTCTTTTCTCAGGTTTTCTTTTTCCGTTTCATTTATTTTATTGTAATCAAACAAATCCAAATCCGCACAGCAAGGAATTACTTCTATTGGAATATTTTGTAATCCTTTCATTTTTCGGATTATTTCTTTCCCTGCGTAAGTTAAGCTTATTGTGTAATCGGCATTTGTAAAAAACCGGTTTTCTTTCTTTTTAAAATATTTATAAATAAATTTAAAAATTATATATGATTGGTTCCACAAATTCCCGTCAACTCTTTCGTCTGCATAGAAACCTCTCATATCAAACAGGAATTTTGCATTAAACTTTTTCTTTAAATAAACGCCCACAAATGCCGGAATATAAGAACGACAGTGAATAATTTCATACTTATTCTGATGGGTTAACAATTTTGCTTTCTTTTTTAATTTCCGAAGGTCTTTAATTGTTGAAATTATTGCGGGAGTTTTTGTATAATCTATTGTATGCCAATTAATGCCGGATTTTTTCAGTAAATCTGCAATAATATCTTTTTGTTTGCTGTAATTTTCGGGCTTTTCGGCGGATAAGATATCAATTTTAAAACCGTATTCCGAGAGTTTGGTTAAATATGGGATTACCTGCGATTGTCCCAAAACATCTGTCATACCGTCATAAGAAATATATAATATTTTTTTCTTCGGTTCCATCTAATACTTAAAAAAAACATACAAAATAAGTAAAAAAAAAGATTTTGTAACGAAATTAATTGAAAATAAAATATAAAAACCCGCATAATAATTTGTAAAATTTTATGTAAATTTGTAAATAAATTATTAAGTTTTTGTACTATGAAAAGAAGTTTAATTGTTTTAGTATTAGTTTTTACGATAGCAAATCTATACGGGCAAGACTATTTTCCTTTAGTTAAGAATAATGCTGTTTGGAATATTACAAATGTGAATTTCGCCTTAGAGCCATGGGATCATGATTCATACCATACATGGAGCTATAGGATTTTTGGTGATACTCTTATTAACACAACGATTTATAAAAAACTGTGGGAAGTAAATTGTTTTGACGAAACTTTTAACGAAGAGACATCTGAATTCTATGCAGCAATTAGAGAAGAAGATAAAAAAGTCTTTCTATATAAAAATGGCAATGAGTATTGTATTTATGATTTTTCCCTAGAAGTAAATGATACATTTTCCTATTACAGCTTCTTTAATCACCAGGATATTACATTAAAAGTAGAAAGTATTGAAACAATTATGATAAACGATGAACTCCGTAAACTATTTTACTTCATAATACAAAGTGAAATCGGTGGATGGGTAGTACCTTGGATTGAAGGGATTGGAAGTCAGGCTGATCTTTTTGAAAGTGTATACCCAACAGGAACTTTCGATGTATATCTAAACTGTTATAAAGAAAATAATGAGTTAATATACTCTCAATTTGACAACGATTGTTGCAAGGGACTAACTGAAATAGGCAATATTATTTCGGCTCCCCCTAATTTAAAGGTATATCCAAATCCTGCAAAAACACATATCACAATTGGTTCTGAAACTGCTCAGACATTGACAATTGAAATATTTGAACTGACAGGAAAACTCGTATCATCAGAAAAAGTTCAGACGAATGAAGGATTTAATATCAGTAGTTTGAGCAAAGGCGTTTATCTGTATAAAATAACGGATGAAGAAGGGAATTTGTTTATTAATAAGTTTATAAAGCAATAAAAAACATGGTACAAAAAATACTAAGAATGAAAAAATCAAATTTTATTTTATTTAAAAATTTACTATTTGTAATTAAGTTAAATGATTTAAGGAAAATAAATAAATTATTTATCCCATTATTTCTGTTATTTACCATTTCATGTAGTAACAGAGCCGAACAAGATAAAATTTCATTTATTTCTCCTGAAAATGCATATTCTGAAATAATTGAACGTCTGGATTTATCATATCCCGGCAGAGGGCTGGACATATTTGACGAACAATTACTGGACAGACCAATGGCTTATGGATTGATTCTTTCAGCCGAATCTAACAGATATAAATTCACAGAAGATTCTTTAGCTTTAAAAATTGCAAGAGTTAGTGGTCAATGGTTACTTGATAACTCTGATATTAATGATAATGGTATTCATGGTTACGGACTGGCAGATGCATGGGATGCTTTCAGTGACAATACTATTAATCCTGCAAATCAAGAATATACAATTACCACCGCCATTGCAATAAAAGGTCTGATAGACTGGTATAAAATTGAAAAAGATTCATTGAAAAGAAAAGAAATAAGTAAATGCATATTGAATTGCATTATTCCTTATTTAGATAGTACGTATGATTCTCCAATCGGCATACCGGCATATTCGCTAAACCTTTACGACATAATATATGATGTCTATAACCCTGCCATTTTCCTTGCCGGACAAATGCAAAGGTTTTCAAGACTTATAGATAATGATAGTCTGCGAAAAGTTTTATCTCAAAAAAGTGAAACAATTATTGAAATTTTGTTTTCTGATTATAGAATAGATGAAAATGGTAATTATTACTGGGACTATGGTGTTCAAATCAAACAACCAAATGATCTTGTTCATGCTTGTTATATCCTTGAAGGAATACGTGACTATAAAAAATCAGGCGGTAACATAAATACATCATGGGATAACCTTTCCGGTCATTTTGATTTATTCTATGTAAATAACAGATGGTACGAGTATATCGTTCCTGAATACCAAAATGAGGAATACAACTGCAGGCTTTGGGCTTTGGGAATGTTAATGTATTCATTGGCTTTGGAAAAGGATTTTAATAGAATTGAATTAACATTATGGCCACAAATAAATGAATACTATACCGGAAACGGCCAGTTCAAGCTAAGAATCAACAATGATAGAATAATGTTAAGACAAAATGCACATCTATTATTAGGTTTAAGTTACTATCTATTCAACGAAAACTCCGCAAAATTTACTGCTAACTTAGATGTTAGAAATAGGTTTATAAAGCAATAAAAAAATCATACATGCACAACAAACATTTGTAGGGTATGTCCGGGAATGTTCCCTACAAACATAAAGTATCTGCCGTGCATCAAATAGGTTATATTTTTTTTGCAAAATGCTCAAAGTACAAATTACGGATTGAAATAAAATCCGGCAGGTAATCGCAAACGTGATTTTTGATATTTAAAAACTTTTACTTATATTCGTTCCATAGCTAGTTTCCGCTAATTTACAAAAAGTTTAAAATGTACGTTTTCTTGATGTATTGAATCTTGACGAGTAGTTTTTTATGTAAAAATAAATCAAAAAAATTATCGTCAAATTATAAATAACTTTTTAAATTTGTTATGATTTTATAAAAAAATATATTTAT
>SLSH01000201.1 GCA_007130555.1 Bacteroidales bacterium | reverse complement strand
TAAAAATTCGGAAAAAATAAAACTAACTGATTTTGAAATTATCTATGTTTCATTTTTGTTATTTTAATATTTTTTATAATATTGCACATAAAATAAAAAAAATATTGAGTTATGCAGGAAACACAAGTTTATAAACCAAAACACTCCATAAGAATTGTTACGGCTACATCTCTTTTTGACGGACATGACGCTTCAATTAATATAATGCGGAGAATTCTCCAGTCAAGCGGAGCTGAAATTATACATCTCGGGCATAATATTTCTGCCGAAGAAATTGTAAATTGTGCCGTGCAGGAAGATGTGCAGGCTGTCGCAATAACTTCATATCAAGGTGGGCATATAGAATTTTACAAATATATTTATGATTTATTAAAAGAACGTAAGCGTGAGGATATAAAAATTTTCGGCGGCGGCGGTGGAGTTATCCTTCCCGAAGAAATTAAAGAATTACATGATTATGGTATTGCAAGAATTTATTCTCCTGATGATGGTCGCGAAATGGGACTGCAGGGAATGATAAACGATTTGCTCGAAAAATCCGATTTCCCTCGTGGAAATAAAATAGATTTTGAGATTAAAGATGTTATTAAAGGAAACTTCCTTTCAATATCCAGAATTATTTCTGCCTTCGAAAATTATCAGGATGTTTTTAAACATTTTATTGATAATATCGAAAAAGAAGCTGAAAATAAAAAAGTGCCCATACTGGGCATTACCGGAACAGGCGGAGCAGGAAAATCCTCACTTGTGGACGAGTTTGTAAGAAGATTTTTAATAGAATTTCCTGATAAACAAATAGCAATTATTTGTGTTGACCCGTCCCGTCGAAAAAGCGGAGGAGCTTTGTTAGGTGACAGAATCAGAATGAACTCTATTAATTCGCCGCAGGTATTTGTAAGATCAATGGCAACACGTCAGGCTAATTTAAGTTTATCTAAATCTGTAAAAAATACCGTTAATATTCTTAAATCTGCAAAATTTGACCTTATTATTCTCGAAACATCAGGCATAGGACAAGCAGATACCGAAATAGTTGACCACAGCGACATGACTCTTTATGTAATGACGCCGGAATACGGTGCAGCTTCCCAGCTTGAAAAAATTGATATGCTCGATTTTGCAGATATTGTTGCTCTTAATAAATTTGATAAACGTGGTGGAATGGATGCTTTAAGGGATGTAAAAAAACAATATCAGAGAAATCATAAACTATTTGATGAAGATATGGATAAAATGCCTGTTTACGGAACCATAGCTTCTCAGTTTAATGACCCCGGAGTTAATCAGTTGTTTTATGCTGTAATATCATTGTTAAAAGAAAAAGCAGGATTTGAAACAAAAACTTCAGAAGATTTAAAATTTGAATTATCCGAAAAAATACATATAATTCCGCCTCAGCGTACAAGATATCTTGCCGAAATTTCCGAAACTGTCCGTGAATATAATTCATCTGCCGAAAAACAGGCTGATATAGCACAAAAACTTTACGGGATTACTAAATCTATTCAGTTATTAAAACAAAGTAATTCTCCTGAAAATGAAAAAACAATAGAAAATCTCGAAAAATTATATGCCGAATGCAGTAATCATCTTAATTCTGAAAATAAGAAAATCTTAGAAGACTGGGAAACAAAAGTTAAGGCATATAAAAACGAGCATTTTGTTTTTAAAGTCAGGGATAAAGAGATAAAAATCGAAACACATACAAAGAGTTTATCAAATCTTAATATTCCGAAAATTTCTTTGCCGAAATATCAAGCATGGGGAGATATTTTAAAATGGAATTTAATAGAAAATGTTCCGGGAGAGTTTCCTTTTACGGCAGGAGTTTTCCCTTTTAAACGGGAAGGAGAAGACCCGACAAGAATGTTTGCAGGAGAGGGAGCTCCCGAACGTACAAACAAACGGTTTCATTATGTGTCAAGAGGAATGCCCGCAAAACGTTTGTCAACTGCTTTTGATTCGGTAACTTTATATGGCTTTGACCCTGATTTACGCCCCGATATATACGGAAAAATCGGAAATTCAGGGGTGTCTATTTGTTGTCTGGATGATATGAAAAAACTTTATTCCGGATTTAATCTCGCAGACTCCAAAACCTCGGTGTCAATGACAATAAACGGACCTGCTGCAATTATGGTAGGATTCTTTATGAATGCTGCTATTGACCAGCAATGCGAATTATACATAAAAGAAAAAGGAATAGAGAAAGAAGTAGAACAAAAAATTAAAGATATTTATAAAGAAAAAAAGACCAAAAGACCTCAGTATCACGGAGAATTACCCGAAGGAAATGAAGGACTTGGTCTAATGTTGCTTGGAGTTACGGGAGACCAAGTATTACCTGCCGATGTTTACGAAAAAATTAAAACGGAAACAATTAGCGTTGTAAGAGGAACGGTACAGGCAGATATCCTTAAAGAAGACCAGGGACAGAATACCTGTATTTTTTCAACCGATTTTTCTCTGCGTTTAATGGGAGATGTTCAGGAATATTTTACAGATAATAATGTCAGAAATTTTTATTCCGTTTCAATTTCAGGCTACCATATTGCCGAAGCGGGAGCGAACCCGATTTCGCAACTTGCTTTTACTCTGGCAAACGGTTTTACTTATGTCGAGTATTATCTGCAGAGAGGAATGGACATAAATAAGTTTGCTCCTAATTTGTCATTTTTCTTCTCCAACGGAACGGATGTTGAGTTTTCGGTAATCGGAAGGGTTGCCAGAACTATATGGGCTAAAGCTATAAAACATAAATACAAAGGAAATGCCCGTTCGCAACAATTAAAATATCATATCCAGACATCGGGGCGTTCGCTTCATGCTCAGGAAATTGATTTTAATGATATACGAACTACGCTTCAGGCATTATATGCAATATATGATAATTGCAACTCTTTGCATACCAATGCTTATGACGAAGCAATTACAACGCCTACCGAAGAATCTGTCAGAAGAGCCTTGGCAATTCAGCTAATTATTAATAATGAACTCGGCCTTTCAAAAAATCAAAACCCGAATCAGGGGTCATTTATCATTGAAGAACTTACGGAATTGGTTGAAGAAGCAATATTATCAGAGTTTGAAAAAATTTCGGAAAGGGGAGGAGTACTGGGAGCTATGGAAACAGGTTATCAGCGTAGTAAAATCCAGGAAGAATCTATGCATTACGAAAAACTTAAACATACGGGCGAACTGCCCATTATCGGTGTAAACACATTCTTATCGTCAACCGGCTCTCCTACCATTATTAAAGGAGAAGTAATACGTTCTACCGAAGAGGAGAAGAAAAATCAGCTGGAAATGTTGACAGAATTACATAAATCAAACAGAGAACAATCGGATATTATGTTAAAAGAACTTCAGAATACAGCGGTTCAGAATAATAATATATTTGAAAAATTAATGGAAGTATGCAAGTATTCTTCGCTGGGACAAATCACAAAAGCTTTGTTTAATGTAGGGGGGCAATACAGAAGGAATATGTAAGAGTTTTGACAACAGACGAAGTTGATAAAATAAAAGATTACTTTAAAAAACATCAAAAAAAAACCTGTCATAATAAATTAAACATCAGTATATTACATCTCATAGTCGTTTATTAACCGTTAAGTAACGGATAATTTTTTTATTTATCAGCATTTTTTTTAATTAAAAATGCTGATAGGGTTTTTTTTTTAATAAAATAGTTTAATTTGATTTTTTGACGAAAATAGCAACGGCAGAATTAATATCAGGAATTCTAAGGAGTATAATGAATTGCATAAAATTGCATATATTCATTATAATTTTTATGTTCTCTTAAAAGATTGTAATTCTCTTCCGATATTACAAATATTTCATAATCATTATGGTTTAAATTTCCGAAAACATCATTATTATTTGCTATCATATTTCTGTAATTTATAGCTTGACGCTGATTATTAAAAGTCTTTACAACGATAAGCTGATGTCCTTCATCGTAATTATATGTGGTTACACTAAATGTTCTTAAACTGAAATTAAAAATATTAAAGTTTCTGATTTCAAAACTTAGTCGTTTTTCATCAATACTTTCCGAATGAATTTTAATAACATAAAAATGGGCTTCCATTTCCTCAAAACTGAATAGTTCTTCAGGTAAAACAGCAAGAGAGTCTTGTACTTTAATATCTTTGCTGATTTCTTCTGTCAAAGGTCTGGATTCAAGGTCAGCAATTAAACTTTCAATATCTGTTGTTCCAAAATATTCTAATATGTTTTGAGCTGCAATATAAAGTTCATCTTCGGGATAAGCCCTCATAAATTCTACTAATGCTAATTGGAATTCTGATTGTTTGGAGGTTTTACCCACACATAATGTTTTCAGATATGCAAATTTTGCCGTTAATTCTCCTTCAGGATTATTCTCAATGAAATCATCTGCATTTAAAGTTACAACATCACATCTGCCCGCTACATAATTGTCGTATGTATCTATGTACAGTTGTTCATTTTTTTTGCGTTTTTCATTTAATTCTATAATATAATTGGGGTTTTTCAACAGATTTGCATAATGAGTATCAGGAAATTTCGCAACTAATAAATCTTTATATGTTTGTTTTTTATCGGTTTTATCGGTAAGTTTACTTAACAAGTACAGATTGTAATATGATAATAATAAATACTCATTATCGGGATATCTTGAATTCAGTTCTTCAAAAGCGTTTATTGCCAATTCATAGTTGTTGAATTTTTCCTGATAGATTTTTCCTATATTAAATAAGGATTCTAGAATTTTACTGTGAGATACCTGCATCATTGAGTCGGTTAAAGGTATGTCTTGCAAGTAGTATTCTCTTTTTTTATTATCAGTAATTCTTGGTTCCTGTATAGAATCGGGCGATTCCCCGTCTTCAAAGTCAGCATACATATCAATAATTTCTTTATTGCTTCTTCTCCAGTGGTCTTCATTTTGTCTTCTTCCCCATTTTTTTCTGAATTCGTTTTGTCCAAAACTTAATTGAGCAGGGTCATACATATACCATCTGCCACTTGAGGGTGTTCTATCTTGTCTTCCATGTCTTCTTTCGTCAAAAAGCATTGAACTAAGCTGGTCTTGACGTTCCATGTCTCTTTCTAATTTTTCCTGCTCTATCACTTCAGCAATGATTTTATCAATTAACTGATTTCGTTCCGCTTCATTTAACAGAGCTACTTTTTGAACACTATCCTGAAATTCTACAATATTTGTATATTTTGTCAGTTCTGCAAGATTCATAGCATTTTGACGCACTTCTCTGTAATTCTCATAACTTTGAGGAAGAAACATCATACAGGTGTCGTAATAAATGCTGCTGTTTTTATAGTCTTTAAGTTCAAAGTATATTTCTGCTAATCTTAAACAAGATATTGCTTTTTGATAGTCATTAAATACACTTTTTTCTGACGATTTTTTGTAATTTTCTATGGCATTTTCAGTATCATCTATTCTTAAATATATTTCAGCAATTGCAAAGTGGATTTGATCCAAATATTCCATGTTTTTATCATCGCGGAGCATTCTATTTAATTGTCTTAAAATATCTCTTGTATCTTCTCCTCCTCCGACAAAACATTTAGCCATATTTATTTTTGCATTTATTTCCATCTCATAATCGGAATTTCTGCGGGCTGCTTTTGCGTAGTAATTGGAAGCAGTCATTAAATTTCCTAAACGTTCGTGTATTTGTGCCAATATATATAAGTATCTTACTTTTTTTCTGTGTCTTCGGATTTCTTCAATTGTAGTGTTTAGCCTTGGTATAGATGCTTCGTACTGAGATTGTCTTAGATAATAATCCGCATAAATTAATGCCAGGTCTTTTTTCATATCTTCAGGAAATTCCCTGTCTGCTTCCAATAAATCAAATATTTCTTTTGCATTTACGTAATTCCCTTGTTCAATGTAAGTCCTTGACAGATACAAATATGCAGAATATTTTGTGTCTTCATTCGGAAATTGGCGTATTATATATTCAAAATTATGACGTGCCTGATGAAAATCACGTTTAATTAAATAAGATTTACCCATCAATAAGTAGCTGTCATCAATCCATTTGCAGTATTCATTTTTTTCATAAAATTCTCTTTCTTTATCTGTCATCGGACCGGTTCCTCTCCTTTCGGGTTTTGCAGTTATAGAATGAAGTTTTATTGTTTTCGAAGCTTTATTAATAGCCCTGTCCATATCTCCTGTAGCAATACTTGCTGCATTTTCATTGCTTTCGGGAAATATTGGTAAAAGTTCATTATAGTTTTCTGAATATTGGGACTTTATACGGTTTAGTCCTCGCTGATATGCTTCGTTGCCATTAAAATAGACATTATACATGGCAGTTATATTATGATATGTACGAGTTAATGCAGTATTCTTTTCCGTGCTGCATGAAATCGAAAATAACAAAACAACAATAATAATACTGTAAATTAAATATTTTAAATTAGTCTTTTTCAAAGTTTTATTTTTACTCTTCTTTTGATAACTATAAAAAATGTTGATTTATTATATTTATCTTTAAGTTTATTCAACGGTTACAGATTTAGCTAAATTTCGTGGTTGATCTACATTACAACCCCTCATTACAGCAATATAGTATGATAATAATTGTAACGGTATTACTGTCAGCAAAGGAGCTAGGGAAAAATCAGTATAAGGAATTTCGATAATATGATCGGCGATTTTCTTGATTGATTCATCTCCTTCTGTAACTATTGCTATAATAATGCCTTTTCTGGCTTTAACCTCTTCGATGTTACTGATAATTTTTTCGTAAGATTTATCTTTAGTTGCCAGAACGATTACAGGCATTTTTTCATCAATTAATGCGATAGGACCGTGTTTCATCTCTGCAGCAGGATAACCCTCGGCATGAATATACGAAATCTCTTTTAATTTAAGAGCCCCCTCTAAAGCAACAGGGAATAAATATCCTCTCCCAAGATACAAACTATTTGTTGAATCTTTAATAATATGGGCAATTTTTTGAATTTGTTCTGCTTTTTTAAGTATTTGCGTGATTTTTTTAGGTATCAGATAGAGTTCTTCTACGAGAGAATTAAATTGTTCCTTACTTAATGTCTTATTAGCTAATCCAACAGACATTGCCATCATTGTAAGAACAGTTATTTGAGTGGTAAATGCTTTTGTAGATGCAACACCAATCTCCGGTCCGGCATGCGTATAAACTCCTGCAAAGGTTTCCCGAGGAATACTGGAACCTACAACATTACAAACTCCGATTACGATTGCCCCGAGTTTTTTGGCCATTCTAATTGCTGCAAGAGTGTCGGCTGTTTCTCCACTTTGACTTATGGCTATTACAATATCTCCTTTATTTATTATCGGCTTTCTGTATCTGAATTCCGAAGCATATTCTACTTCTGTAGGAATACGGGTAAAATCTTCAAAAAGATATTCCCCTACCAGACCTGCATGCCAACTTGTACCACATGCAACTATTATTATTTTTTTTGCATCTTTTAAATTTTTAAAAACATTATGCAATCCGCCTAATCTTAAAAATTTTGACTCGTAATTTAAACGACCTCTGTATGTATCTGAAATCGCTCGGGGTTGTTCATAAATCTCTTTAAGCATATAATGTTCATAACCGTTCTTTTCAATTTCATCAAGTTTTAGGTCAATCTTCTGTATATGAGGTGTTTTAATTATATTTTTTATATTTTTTAGATTTAGTCCGTTTTTACCGATTACGGCAATGTCATCATCATTTAAATAAATTACACTATTTGTGTATTCAATTATCGGTGATGCGTCTGACGCAATAAAATACTCATTATTACTAATTCCTATTACCAAAGGACTACCTTTTCTTGCGGCAATAATCTTTTCAGGAAAATCTTTACAAGATATAACAAGTCCGTAAGCTCCGTTTACAGAATTTAAAGCCGTTCTTACAGCTTCTCTCGCACTTATTGTTTTCTTTTCTTTTTTTGCTTTTAAATAAACATATTCAATTAAATTTGCTAGAACTTCGGTGTCAGTTTCACTTGTAAATTTATAATTTTCTTTTTCCAGACTTTTTCTTAATTTTGAATAATTTTCGATTATTCCGTTGTGTATAATCGTAAAATATTTATTCATGGATTCATGCGGATGAGCATTCTTGTCTGACGGCTCTCCATGAGTAGCCCACCTGGTATGCCCCATGCCGATATTGCCAGAAATATCCAAATCTTTTACCATATTTTCTAAATCGGATACTTTACCCTGACATTTATAAATATTGGTTTCTTTATTATTTATAAGAGCTATACCGGCGGAGTCATAACCCCTGTATTCAAGACGTTTAAGACCTTTGATAAGTACTTTAAATGCTTCTTTTTCTCCAATGTAAGCAACTATTCCACACATAAATATTATTTTGAATATAGAATTTTTAATTTCATAGATAATTCATTGTCATTGTGTGCCCCTCCGTATAATATCGCTCGGCCGGCACTAATTCTATTATTTGCAGGGAGCAGGTATAACCCAAAATCTTCTCTGTCGTTTATAAGTTCCTGAACATGAAAGGGGATATTAAAAACATATTGGTATGTTAAAGAATTTAAAACTCCTCCAAACTTTTCGCTGTTTACTTTATAATCTGTTAAAAACTCACTTTTATGGTTTTCTGTTATCGCAATTAAGTTTAGTGTCTCGGGAGGAGGATAATTCTCAATATCAGCATCTTGTTTAATTGTTATTATTAATTGTGCTTTATGTATTCCGATTATATCTTTATCCTTAAATTCATTTATAAGTTCCGGAAACTCTATTTTAGTTTTTAGCCCTCCAAGTGATTGTACATAACAAAATTCGTTATTATTAAGTGTGTCATTTAAAACATTGATAATATCAGGAGAATTAGTATAGTCATGTTCAAACTGATTTATTATAGAACTGCTTGTCGTAATATTAAAGTTATAATAAGCCGTATCATTGTATCTTAATTCTATCCCCGAAGTGCTGTTTATTAAATCAATATATAGAATGCCTCCTCCAGGATTATTTTGATTATCCGCCTCAACATATATCCCTTTAAAAAATTGAATAAAACTTTCATTGTCTTTAAAGGAATCTTTATTTGAAGGATTAATAAATTCATCTATTAATTCCTGAGGTAAATCTATGCTTATTAAACTGTCTCCGATTGTAATAAGCTCTGTTTCTTTTAATAATTCTTTTTCATGTTCATCTACTGTAAATCCCGAATAATAAATGGAATCCCTGTAAATATCTTTTTTTAAACGATAAACTCGGATGCTTGTTAAATCAGTTATATTGCCATAAAATCCGTTATATTTTAAATGCAGTTTCATTGAATTTACATCATTTACAATTGCAGAAAAATCTACATTACCTGTTGATAATAAAACCTGACAGGTAAACATTGCTTTTGTATATCCGAAAACAGGGTCGGTATATTCTCCCAACGGAGATAATGACCGTTGATTAGAAGCAATATTTTCATCCGAGACCGTAAATGCAGATACTCCAAGCGTTGTAGAAACTAATTCAACTTGCTCGTCTCCTGATTGAATATTCATGCCAATTTGTGAAGGCTCTTTTTTACAAGAATATAAAAAAATCAGTAATAATATTGTTGTAATTATGAGGGGAAGTTTATTCATAAATTTCATTCAATTATTTTT
>SLSH01000322.1 GCA_007130555.1 Bacteroidales bacterium | reverse complement strand
ATGATGGGCTCAGGGGGATTGGTTGTTGTTGACGAGGAAACATGTATGGTTGATTTGGCAAAATTTTTCCTAAATTTCGCTCACGAAGAATCTTGCGGGAAATGTATCCCATGCAGACTTGGAACTAATCAAATGCTTAAAATTCTCGAAGATATTACTCAGGGTAATGCTGAAATTGAAGACATTGAACTTCTTAAAAAAATTGGAACGGAAGTTAAAAAAGGCTCTTTATGCGGATTAGGGCAAACTGCTCCAAACCCTGTGCTTACAACAATCAGATATTTTAGAAATGAATACGAAAATCACATTATAAATAAAAAATGTGATGCAAACGTATGTAAAGAACTAATATTTTATAATATCATAGAAAAAAAATGTACAGGTTGTCATATATGTTTTAAGCTTTGTCCTGTTAAGGCAATAAAAGGCGAGCCTAAAAATGCACATAAAATAATGCAGGCAAAGTGTACTAAATGCGGAATATGCTATAAAAAATGTCCGAAAAAGTTTAACGCAATAGAAATATTTTCAGGAAAAACAGAAAGTTAAATACAAAATTAATAGCTTTTAACGAACTAAATTAGATGAATTAAGTAATTGAAATGATGAAAAAAGTAAGAATTACAATTGATAACATTGATTTTTTTGTAGTAAAAAACAAAACAATTCTTGAAGCAGCTCTGGAAAATAATATTTATATCCCAAACCTGTGTCATCACAAAGACTTGAAACCAGCGGGTAACTGCAGATTGTGTCTGGTTGAAGTTAATAATAATAAAAATCCGGTAATAGCATGCCAAACTAAAGTTGAAGAAGGAATGTCTGTTGTTACCGAAAGCCCCGAAATTAACGAAACCCGCAAAGTTACTTTGGAACTTCTGCATGTAAATCATACCCAGGATTGTACTAATTGCAAAAAAAACAATAACTGTCAATTACAGGAAGTTACTTCTTTTATAGGAGTTAATGAAACCCGTTTAAAGAAAATGAGAAAAAATAAACCGGTAATTCCTGAAGACTCTTCAAATCCTTTTTTTAGCCTTAATCATAATAAATGTATATTATGTGGAATTTGTGTCAGAACATGCAATGAAATCCAGGGAGTTGACGCTTTACAATTTGGATACAGAGGTTATGATACAATAATATGTACATTTTTAAATAAACCAATAAAAGAATCTGTTTGTGAATCATGTGGCGAGTGTGTGGTTAGATGTCCTGTCGGAGCTTTAGTTCCTAAAAATATGATTATTCCTTCGCGGAAAGTAAAAACAATATGTCCTTATTGTGGAGTTGGATGCGGAATAATACTTGGTGTAAGAGGAGAAAAAATTGTAAATGTAGAAGGGGATAATGAGAGCCCTGCAAATAAAGGGAAACTTTGTGTTAAAGGGCGCTTCGGATACGAATGGATTAATCATAAAGAACGATTAAAAAATCCGCTTATCAAAAGAAACGGCAAATTTGTTGAAGCCACATGGGATGAGGCTTTAGAATTGGTTGCCAAAAATTTTTCAAAGTTTAAAGACGAAGAGTTTGCCAGTTTTTCTTCAGCAAGATGCACTAATGAAGACAATTATGTTATCCAAAAATTTGTAAGAGCAATAATGGGCTCTAATCATATTGACCACTGTGCACGGCTTTGTCATGCCCCATCGGTAGCGGGACTGGCACACAGTCTTGGCAGCGGAGCAATGACAAATTCTATTGAAGAAATTGGCGATGCGTCATGCATTCTTGCAATCGGAACCAATACAACCGAAAGCCACCCTATAATCGGATTAAGAGTAAAAGAAGCAAAACAAAAAGGAGCAAAAATAATTGTCGCTAATCCGCGTAAAATTGATTTGTGCAAATTTGCTGATATATGGTTGCAACAACGTGTAGGAACAGACGTAGTATTGCTTATGGGAATGTGTAAGTTTATTTTTGATAATAATCTTTACAATAAAAAATTTATTAAAGAAAGATGCGAAAATTTTGATGCTTTCAAAAAATCTTTAAAGGATTTTGACTTGGATTATGTTGAAAAAATTACAGGAGTTCCTTCCGATATGATAAAAAAAGCAGCTGAAATGTATGCAGGTAATTCGCCGGCAAGCATATTATATGCTATGGGAATTACTCAACATTCTCACGGTACGGACAATGTTTTGGCGATAAGCAATCTTGCAATGCTTACCGGAAATCTTGGAAAAACTTCATCAGGAGTGAATCCGCTGCGAGGTCAAAATAATGTACAGGGAGCATGCGATATGGGAGCATTGCCAAATGTATATCCCGGTTATCAAAAAGTTACGGACATTAAAGTAAAGCAGAAATTTGAAAAAGCATGGAATTGTAAGTTAAATAATACATCAGGACTTACATTAACGGAAATTATAAGTTCCGCTTATCAAAAAAAGATCAAAGCCTTATATTTGATAGGAGAAAATTCCTTGCTTAGCGAACCTGACGCAAATCATGTAAAAAAGGCACTGAAAAAATTAGACTTTTTTGTAGCTCAGGATATTTTCTTAACCGAAACAGCTAAATTAGCGGATGTAGTTTTGCCGGCTGTTAGCTTTGCCGAAAAAGAAGGAACATTTACAAATACCGAAAGACGTATTCAGCGTATCAGAAAAGCAATAAATCCTGTTGGAAATTCAAAACCCGACTGGTGGATAACTTGTCAAATAGCAAAAAAGATGAAGAAAAAAGGGTTTGACTATAAAAATTCCGAAGATATATTTAATGAATTATCTGCTCTTACGCCACAATATAAAGGGGTTACATATAAAAGAATTGAAAAAGAGGGATTGATTTGGCCCGTTAAAGACAAGAATCATAAAGGAACACCTGTTTTACATAAAAATACATTTTTAACAGACAGTGGCAAGGCTAAATTTGTTCCGTTAAAGTATATCCCTATGACAGAAACTCCCGATAAAGACTATCCGCTGATACTTACAACAGAAAGAAGCCTCTATCATTATCATACCGGAACAATGACAAGAAGAGTAACAGGATTAAACCAACTAAACGAAAAGGAAGAAATTGAAATTAATCCGATAGACGCAAAAGCCATTAAAGTTACCGATGGTGAAAAAGTGTTTATAATTTCAAGACGCGGCAAAATTAAAGCAGTAATTAAAATTACCGAAAAGTCTCCCAAAGGAGTAATTTCAATGAGTTTTCATTTTTCAGAAAGCCCGACAAATCAACTAACCAATCCTGCACTTGACCCCGTTGCAAAAATTCCTGAACTAAAGGCTTGTGCAGTAAGAATTGAGAAAATATAAAATCATTAAAAAACTACGACACACGTATTTTTTTGTTAAACCGACTGTTTTATTTAATTTTGTGAATTATTTATTAGTACATGACAAAACTTTTTTTATTTGGCATTTTTGTAAAAAATAAAAGATTTCTCCACCCTGCCATAAATGGCTTGGGTGTCGAAATGACTTGGTGTTGGGGGGTGTTATGTCGGCGACGTCGGGCAAACTTGTATTTAGAGTATGGCGAAACGTCGCCGACACTAACCCCGTACCCTCGGTGTCATTTCGACCCCTGACACAGGAAGGGGGAGAAATCTAACAAATATACCGCCAATGATAAATATGTTTAGTCAAATCGAAACAAAGTGAAGATAGGACTATTACATATTTACAATCGGTATTATTACTGACAAATGTGTAATGGGTTCAATTACAGCTAATTATACGATTTGCAGTAAAGTTTTGTCATGTACTATAAAATTATTTATTATTAATAAATGGATAGCAAAAAAGAAATATTACAAATAGATGTTAAATCAATAATATCGAAAAAAAGTCCAAAACTTGCTAAAATTTTGCCGGGCTTTGTTTTAAAATATTTAGAACGTATTCTGCATCAGGAGGAAATAAATACTTATCTCCGAACGGATGGAAATAAATACGGATTGGAATTTGTTGAAGCTACAATAAAATTCATGGAACTAAGTGTTGAAGTTAAAGGGTTAGAAAATATCCCTGCTGAAGGGCGTTTTATTTTTGTAGCCAATCACCCGTTGGGAGCATTAGAAAGTCTGGTTTTTATGAAAGAAGTTTCAAAAGTCTATCCCGACCTAAAATTTCCGGTTAATGATATATTGATGAATCTGAAAAATCTTGAAGATATATTTGTTCCCATAAATAAACTCGGAGGTCAAAGCCGCAAAGCTGTAAAAGAACTGGATAATATTTTTGCTTCCGGCTCGCAGGTTTTGTTTTTTCCTGCCGGACTATGCTCACGAAAAATAAAAGGAGAAATAATTGACCTTGAATGGCAGAAATATTTTGTTGTAAAAGCTGTTCAATCAAAGCGGGATATTATTCCCGTATTTATTGACGGAAGAAATTCAAACTTCTTTTATAATTTATCAAACTTCAGAACAGCTCTGGGAATAAAAGCAAATATTGAAATGCTTTACCTGGTTGACGAAATGTTTAAACAAAGAGGACAAACCATAAAAATTGTATTTGGCAAACCAGTTTCTTCTAAAATTATCGACAACTCAAAATCATACCCCGAATGGGCTCAGTATTTTAAGGAGATGAGTTATAGTTTGAAAAGAGTGGATGGATTTCTCCATAAATAATTTCCGGAATTACAAGTATAATGTGTTGATTGTTAATGTTTTCTGGAATTGCATATTATACTTTTCTAATTTATTCAATAGCAGACATAAGTTTCAATTCGCTAAAATAATACTAAATTTTTAATGATACCATGAATTTATTCTGAAAAATTATTACTCCAAATCACCCCTCCCCTCAAACTGATAAATATCATTATATATTAGAAAAAAAATTTTTACTTTTGTATAAATCTTATTATTAAAGCAATGAATAAAAATAAAAAAGAAATATCATTTGTACAGGAAGTTCTGGACAAATATCCCGCGGAACAGTCAAGTCTGATTTCGGTTTTGCAGGATGTTCAGGCAGAGCTTAAGCATATTCCCGAAAATACTATCGGTCTGATATCCGAATATCTTAAAGTTCCTTCAAGTCATGTGTATTCGGTAATATCGTTTTATACTTGTTTTCATTTAACACCTCTTGGAAAACATCGTGTGGATATTTGTCAGGGTACGGCATGCCATGTCAGAGGTTCGGGATTGATTGCGGAACAAATTACAAAGGAACTCGGCATAAAATCCGGAGAAACCACTCCTGACGGCGAAATTACCATTAATAATGTAAATTGCGTCGGGGTATGCGCACTCGGTCCTGTTGCGGTTATTGACGGGAAATATTACGGGGAATTAACTCATAATAAATTGTCAAAAGCAATCAAAGATTGTTGCTCATGCAAAACCGAAGAAAAGGAAATTGCAGGGAAAGATAAAACGGAAAAAACTGCTCCGGCTCCGCTAACAAGCGTTAAAGAGCTTGATTTATTGAGAAAACAAAGACTTGAAAAAAATCCGATAGATACAAAAAATATAATTGTAAGTAACGGAACTTGTTGCATTGCAAGCGGAAGCACCGAGGTAGCAAGAAAACTTCAGGAAGAACTTGATAAACATCAAATTAATATTTCCGTAAAACTTGATGTTAAAAAAACGGGCTGTCATGGATTTTGCGAGCAGGACCCTCTTGTGGTTTTTCATCCGGACGGAGCATTTTATACAAAAGTAAAAGTGTCGGATGTCGAGGAAATTGTAGAAAAAACGGTTCTTAAAAATGAAACGGTGGAAAGACTGTTATATAAAGATTCCGATACAATGAAAACAATTGAAAACTTTAAAGAAATTCCTTTTTATAAAAAACAAACAAGAAATGTACTGAAAAATATTTCTTTTATAAATCCCGATGATATTGCGGATTATATTGTTTATGACGGTTATAAAGGACTTTCTAAAACTTTGTTTGAACATACACCGGAAAGTGTAATAGATGAAGTCGTAAAATCAGGGATTAGAGGATGCGGAGGCGGAGGTTTTCCTGTCGGTATTAAATGGCGTACATGCGTAAATGCCGGAGGAAGTACAAAATATATTATCTGTAATGGTGATGAAGGAGACCCCGGAGCATTTATGGACAGAAGTATCATGGAAGGAGACCCTTTTGCCGTAATCGAAGGAATGACTATCGGAGCTTATGCAATAGGAGCCGAAAAAGGATATATTTATGTCAGGGAAGAATATCCGCTGGCTGTCGAAAGAATGACAAAAGCAATTGAAACAGCACGAAATTACGGATTTCTCGGTAAAAATATTCTTGGCAGTGGATTTAATTTTGATATTCATATTAATCGCGGTGCAGGGGCGTTCGTCTGCGGAGAATCAACCGCTCTGATGCAGTCAATAGCAGGACAGATAGGCGAACCTAGAGCTAAATATGTAAGGTCAGTTGAAAAAGGGCTTTACGAACAACCTACTGTACTTAACAATGTTGAAACTTTTGCAAATATTCCTCAGATTATGGATAAAGGAGCTGAATGGTTTGCATCAACAGGTACCGAAAACAGCAAAGGCACTAAAGCATTTTCGGTTGTGGGAAAAGTTAAGAATACAGGACTGATTGAAGTGTCTATGGGCACTACTATTCGTTCAATAATTTATGATATCTGCGGAGGGATACTGAATGACAGGAAATTTAAAGCCGTACAAACCGGCGGACCTTCAGGTGGTTGCCTGCCCGAAGACAAACTCGACCTTCAGGTGGATTTTGATACTTTAACAAAAGAAGGCTCTATGATGGGCTCAGGCGGTATGATAGTTATGGACGAAGATACATGTATAGTGGATGTGGCTCTCTATTTTACCAACTTCCTGCTACACGAATCATGCGGAAAATGCGGTGCATGCAGAATGGGACTTTCGGCATTAAGCGATGTCCTTAAACGTATATGCAACGGAAAAGGAGAACCCTCAGATATCCCGCTTATCGAAAAACTCCTGGTTGTTCTCGAAGACTCTTCTCTTTGCGGACTGGGAAAATCATCCGCAAATCCGGTAAGAAGTACTTTGGTGCATTTCAGAAATGAATATGATGCTCATATTAATGATAAGGTATGCCCTGCAAAAGTATGCAAAGCTCTTATTACTTATGAAATAACCGATAATTGTACCGGTTGTAATGCATGTGCAAAAGTTTGTCCCGTTAATGCAATTTCGGGAGAGAAAAAGCAAAAATATATTATTGATTCATCAGTTTGCGACAGATGCGGAATATGTCTAAGCACCTGCAAATTTGATGCAATATCAGTAATTTAATAATACAAAAGGAACAGATGTAATTAAAATTGAGAAAAATGACAGACAAAATAAAAATTACAATAGATAACAGACAGGTAGAGGTAAATAAGGATATCTACTTACTGGAAGCTCTCAGAGAATATGGAGTGGAAATTCCAACGCTGTGTAATCATCCGTCTCTTGTGCCTTCCGGCGAATGTCGCTTGTGCATGGTAGAAGTTTCCGGTAAAGTAAACGAAAAACCAAAAATGGTTTCTTCATGCCTCTTTCCTGTTAAGGAAGGAATGATAGTTTCTACCCATTCCAAACGGGTTGCAGACAACAGAAAGATTCTTCTTAAATTGTATCTTGCAAATTCCCCTGATTCGGAAGTTATTAAAAATATTGCCAGAAATTTCGGTGTTGACGATACCCTGTTTAATTCCCCCGATAATGCAGATAATTGTATTAAATGCGGATTATGTATCAGAACTTGCCAAAACCTGAGTACAGGGGCTATATCGGCATTAAACCGAAGTACAGATAAGGAAATGGGAACCGGCAGTGAATTTGCCGGAGATTGTACAGCATGTCTTTCATGTTCGTATATCTGTCCTACAGGATATATAAAGACCATAAACGAAAAGGACAAACTTACTATCTGGAACAAAGAATTTAAAATCCCCGTTTGTTCGGTAGAGCACGATAAATGTACCGCCTGTGGCATCTGCGAAGAGGTGTGTCCGTTTGCAATCCCGTGTATATCTTTATTTAAAAACGGAAATGCCATTGCCTGGATAAACGAAAATGATTGTATCGGTTGCGGAATATGTGCAGGGGCTTGTCCTAACGGAGCAATTTTTCAGAAACCGCTTGAGCCTATTGATAATATGATACTTGACATTAAAAATACTGATGTCAAAGGCAAAAAAGTGATTTTTTCATGTTCACGTTCAAAAACAGGTAAAGATAATGTTGTACTTGTGCCTTGTGTAGGAAAAGTCAGTATAGAAACCGTTTTTGAATGTTTGGCAAAAGGAGCAAACAGCGTAGCTTTTATGTGCAGAGATCAGGCTACATGCCCTTACGGCTCAGGCGGAGCTTTGGGCGAAAAACGTATGCAGATTATCAGGAAAATTTCTGAACATATCGGAATTGACAAGGATTTTGCACAGTTTATTACTCCCGAATATGGCAAAGAAGGTCCAGATAAAGCGGTTGATTCGTTCAGAAATACCGACATTAAAAACCCTTTATCGAAAATAAATAACAATTTTAAAGGCTTTGGTTTCGACAAAGTTCTTGAAATATCGCAATGGATAAAAACTTCGGAAAACATTCAGCCACTACTGACCGATACTTATAAAGATATTTTTGACCAAAACGGAAAATATGCTTTGTATATCGGTAACGAAATTATTTTGGATAGTTTGTTGTCTTTGGTTGGTAATGAAAATATTATCAGAAATATTATTGTTGATGCCGTTGAATTTCTGAAATCCAAAAATATCAGCGTTAAACCCGTTTTTAACGCGAAACATGCATCATTTAGCGATAAGGTTTATGTTATTTCAAAAAATAATCTGCCCGAATTTTCTGATAATCAGCAAATTATCGACATAAACACAATGTCGGAAATTAAAGATAAAAAAGCAAAAAATAATTCTCCTGTTTTTAATGTCAGCATGGACACAAGGCGGGAAATTATTGAAAAAGCCAAAAAAGACAAGAAGTATTTATGCGAAAGTCCCGAAGAATCGGCAGTAGTTTCTTACGTTCTTCGCAAAGGCTCATGGCAGGAAGTTATTGATGTTGAAATTCGCATGTCTTTCAGCCGTGAAACAGAAAAACCTGCTGATGAAAGTTCCGGAAACAGAATATCCTGCCATCCGATTATAGCCAAAAAAGAAAGACCTGATGTTGAATTTACGTTTAACGACAAACCGTTAAAAGCAAAACAGGGAGAAGTAATTTCCTCGGCTTTGTATGCAGAAGGAATTACCGTTTTCGGACATCATCATAAAGATAAAGGTGCACAGGGAATTTATTGTGTTAACGGGCAGTGTTCGCAATGTATGGTTGTAGCAAACGGAAGACCTGTCAAGTCGTGCATGATACCTGTTATGCCGGGCATGAAAATCGAAAGCGTAGAAGACCTTCCCGAACTAATAGAAGCATCATTAACGGATATATCTCCCGAAGTTGAAGACGTAAAAGTTCCTATACTGATAATCGGAGGAGGTCCCGCAGGTATTGCTGCCGCTACCGAATTAGGAAGACTCGGCGTTGAAGTTTTGATTGTTGACGACAAACAGGAACTGGGAGGAAAACTAAGTCTTCAGACTCATAATTTCTTCGGCTCAGTATCAGACTGCTGGGCAGGAACAAGAGGAATGGACATAGGATATATTATGACAGATGAGTTGGAAAAACTTCCGAATGTTAAAGTATGGCTGAACTCTACTGTTGTGGGTGTTTATGTAGATAAAAAATTCGGCGTTGTTACAGACGGACAATTCAGACTTATTACTGCCGAAAGAACACT
>SLSH01000101.1 GCA_007130555.1 Bacteroidales bacterium | reverse complement strand
CAAACACCTCGGTATAACCCGATAAAGACGGTATTCCGCTTGAAAAAGTGTCATCCGAAGTGTGTTTCATATAAATTGTAATATTCGGATGTGCTTCGGTGTTTGTACCGCTTGTTTTATAAAAAGCAATTTTGGTTATTGCTCCGTCTGTATTGATTTCCGACTGCCAGTAAATTATTTCTGCAGAGCTGTAATTATTATATCTGCGATTAATGGGGAAGTCTGTTTCTCCGACTTCATAACCGGATTCATCTCCGATTGTAACGGTTGTTTGGGAAAATAATGCTAACGGACATAACATAATAACACAAAGGAAAGCAATATAACTAACTGATAGCCAAGCGTTTACCCCCCCCTAAAGATAGATTTAATTGTGATTTTTTTCATAGTTTTAAAATTTAATATTAGTAAATAAATTGAATGTAAGTTAATTTTATACAAAAATAAAAAAATATTTTGATATGATTGCATTTTTTTTGCAAAAAGTTATCAACAAATTTTAATCAAATAGAAATCAGGGGTTAATTTATATGGGATTATTGTGGTTTTATCAATAGATGAAAAAAATAATATTGCGGTATGCTGTACCTTTGTCGTCAAGTAAGATTTTGAATTTACAAATATTACGGGACTACCGCCCCTGTGGTTGGATTTGGCTTTTCAAGTGCGGTGGTTTCGGGACAAGTAATGCGGTAACTTCGGGATGTTTACTTCGACAGGCTCAGCACATGTTGCTCCTCTGCCACCTTGCATACGAAAAAACAAGGTGGTTGAGGAGCAACGACCGAAGGGAGTTGCGTCCCGAAACCACCGTCCCAAATACTTCTTAAATCATAAATCGTTGTTCCTTGTTTGTTATTCTATTCTTTTTCAAAATCTTTTATTTTCTCCAGCATCTTAAATATTTCATTTTCATCGCAACAAGTCAAAAGTTTTAGTCTGGTTTCTTTAAAATCGGGGATTCCTTTAAAATACAGGTTAAAGTGTCTTCTCATTTCGTAAATGGCTCTTGGAGTTTCTTTAAATTCGAGAGATTTTTTAAAATGTTCTGTTGCAATATCTACTTTTTCGCTGATATTTGGCTGAGGCAGTTCTTCTCCTGTTTTTATAAAATGTTTTATTTCTTTAAATATCCATGGTTTGCCGATGCTTGCTCTGCCTATCATTATAGCATCCACCGAATATTTCTTAAAATATTCATCGGTTTTTTGTCCGTTTTTTATATCTCCGTTTCCGATAATCGGGATTTTAATATCGGGATGATTTTTCACTTCTCCAATCAAAGTCCAGTCGGCTTCTCCTTTAAATAATTGTGCACGTGTTCTGCCATGAATTGTAATCGCTTTAACTCCAATATCCTGAAGCATTTTTGCTACTTCCAGTATATTCAGATTATTGCTGTCCCATCCTAATCTGGTTTTTACCGTAACGGGTTTATTAGTTGATTTAATAATTCTTTCGGTAATATCTTTCATTAACGGGAGATTATTTAATATTCCCGAACCTGCACCACGATTAGCAATTTTTTTTACGGGACATCCAAAGTTAATATCTATAATATCGGCACCGGTTTTGTCAACAATTTTTGCGGCTTCTTCCATTGCTTCGGGGATATGTCCGTATATTTGAATTCCTATGGTTTTTTCGTAGTCGTAAATATTTAATTTTTGGACACTTTTTTTTCCGTCCCGTATCAGTCCGTCAGAGGATATAAATTCTGTATAAAGTATATCTGCTCCGAATTTTTTGCACATATACCTGAAGGAAGGGTCGGTAATATCTTCCATTGGGGCAAGACATAAAGCCTTGTCCGGTAGTTCCAGATTACCAATTTTAAACATTCTTGCAGTTTTTTTATCTTGGAGCAGCCTGAGTTTCCACTTCTTCGAAAGCTTCAACTATATCCCCTACTTTAATATCATTAAAATTTTCGATATTTAATCCGCATTCGTATCCTGAAGCAACTTCTTTTGCATCGTCTTTAAAACGTTTTAATGAGCCCAGTTCTCCTGTATATATAACGATTCCGTCTCTGATAATTCTAACTTTTGATTTTCTGTTAATTTTCCCGTCAGTAACCATACAACCGCCGACAGTTCCTACTTTAGTTATTTTAAAGACTTCTCTTATTTCTACTGTTCCTGTAATTTCTTCTTTAATAACAGGCGACAACATACCCTGCATTGCGTCTTTAATTTCGTTTATAGCATCATAAATAATCGAATATGTTCTGATTTCAATCTCTTCTTTTTCTGCAATTTTACGTGCATTTAACGAAGGTCTCACCTGAAATCCGACTATAATTGCATTTGAAGCTGCAGCAAGCATAACATCAGATTCAGATATTTGTCCTACGGCTTTATGGATTATATTTACATCAAAGTTTTCCGAAGAAAGTTTAATTAGTGAATCTGCGAGAGCTTCGATAGAACCGTCCACATCACCTTTTACAATAATATTGATTTCGTTAAAATCTCCGAGAGCCAGTCTTCTTCCTATTTCGTCTAATGTTATATGTTTTTGAGTTCTGAGTCCTTGTTCACGTTGAAGTTGTATTCGTTTATTTGCAATTTCTCTAGCTTCATGTTCGGTTTTCATTACATTAAACTTATCTCCAGCCTGCGGTGCACCGTTAAGACCAAGCACCATTACGGGTACAGAAGGTCCTGCTTCTTCTACCTTAAGTCCTCTTTCGTTATACATAGCTTTTACTCTGCCCGTATGCCCTCCTGCCAACAAAATATCTCCGATTTTCAGGGTTCCTGCCTGTACCAGTAAAGTAGAAACATATCCTCTTCCTTTGTCAAGGGAAGATTCAATTACTGTGCCGACAGCTTTCCTATCGGGGTTTGCTTTTAATTCGAGTAAATCTGCCTCCAGCAGAACTTTTTCCAAAAGCTCTTCTATATTAAGTCCCTCTAGAGCAGATATATCTTGTGATTGATATTTCCCACCCCAGTCTTCGACCAGATAATTTATATTAGCCAGTTCTTCTTTAACTTTTTCGGGATTTGCATTGGGTTTATCAATTTTATTAATTGCAAAAACCATTGGAACTCCTGCGGCAGAAGCATGATTAATGGCTTCTGTTGTTTGTGGCATTATATTATCGTCTGCGGCAATAATTATTATTACGACATCCGTAATCTGAGCTCCTCTTGCTCTCATTGCAGTAAAAGCTTCGTGTCCGGGAGTATCCAGGAATGTTATTTGTCTTCCATCATCCAACATAACACTGTAAGCTCCTATATGCTGTGTTATTCCTCCTGCTTCTCCTGCGACAACATTTGCATGCCTTATATTATCCAGAAGTTTTGTTTTTCCGTGGTCAACATGCCCCATCACAGTAACTATAGGAGGTCTTTCCACTAAACTTTCCTCGTCATCATCTTCTTCTTTTATATCACTGATTACTTCTGCGCTAATAAACTGAATTTCATAACCATATTCTTCGGCAACTAAACTCATAGTTTCTGCATCTAACCTTTGATTTATTGAGACAAATAATCCTATGCTCATACAAGTTGCGATTACTTCAGTGGCTGAAACATTCATCATATTTGCCAATTCATTGACAGATACAAATTCAGTAACTTTTAAAATATGTTTTTCCGACTCTTGTTTTTCTTCTTCTTCTTGTTTTTTTTGTACTACAGCATCACGTTTTTCGCGACGATACTTAGCTGTTTTCGATTTTTGCTTGGTAGAAGTTAATCTTGCAAGAGTTTCTTTAATTTGTTTTTGTACATCTTCCTCTAACACTTCCGGCCTTTTTGCTTTAGCAATTTTTTTCTTCTTTGAACTTACAGGTTTTGGTCTGTCTTCTTTTTGTTTTTCTGTTTCAATATTTACTTTTCCTTTTTTAATTCTTTTTCTTTTACTGCGTCTTTCTTCTTTTTCTTTTTCTCTTTGCTTGATTCTTTCTTCTTTTGCTAACTTCTTTTTCTTTTCATCTTCCTGCAATTTTTTAAGATAATCGTCAATGTCAATTTTCCCTACTATACTTGGTCCTGACAGTTTTTCAATCTTTGTTTTAATATGATCCATCATATCTCCATCTTTATCAATCTCTACCTGTCCTGTTTCTGGTTTTTCAGTTTCCGTTTCTTCGGGCAATTCTTTTTTCTCTTGTTTTTTTGTTTTCTCTTCTTTTAAATCTGGAGTTTCTTTTTCATCTTCTGTTGCATCAACTTCTGATTCAGGTTGTTTTTCTTCTGTTTTTTTTGATTCTGCCGTTGTTTTTGTTTTCTTTTCTTTTTCTTTCTCTTTTATTTTAATTTCATCTTTCTTTTTTTCTTTTTTAATTTTTTCTTGCTTTTCAGTATCTTTAGTTTTTTCTTCTTTAATTTCTTCTTTTGGTTTTTGTTCAATTTCCGCCTTTTCTTCTTTTTTAATTTTTTCTTTTTCTTCGTCACTTTTTTTCTCTTCTGTAATAGTTGTATCTTCCTTAGCCTGTGGTTTTTCTTTAATTTTTGTATCAGCGTATATTTCTTTATCTTTTTTACTTTGTTCTATTGATTTTTCTTTAACAGAAATTGAATCGCTATATTCAACAAGAAGTAACTCATAGCACTCTACAGAAACTTTGGCATTAGGATTATTTTCAATCTCATATCCGTTTTCTGCGAGAAATTCTATGATGGAATTTGTTCCCACATTTAATTCTTTCGCAATTTTGCTAAGCCTTTTCGGTTTATTTTCTGTAGTCATAAACTTATATTTATTCAATTAAGTTTTAATTTTTTATTCAAATTCGGTACTAAATATTTTATAAATTTCATTTATTGTTTCTTCTTCCAGGTCTGTTCTTTGTATTAATTCTTCTTTTGTTAATTCAAGAACACTTTTTGCAGTATCACAGCCTATGCTTTTTAAAACATCAATTATCCATGGTTCTATTTCGTCGGAAAATTCGTCCAGATCAACATCTTCTTCGTTTTCATCCATTTCTCTGAACACATCAATTTTATATCCTACCAGTAAGCTTGCCAGTTTGATATTCAAGCCTCCTTTTCCGATAGCCAGTGAAACTTGGTCGGGATTTAAGTACACTTCCGCTTCTTTTTTCTCTTCATTTATTTTAATGACATTAATTTTTGCGGGACTTAATGCTCTCTGAATATAAAGTTGAATATTGCTTGTGTAATTTATAATATCAATATTTTCGTTATGTAATTCCCTCACAATTCCATGGATGCGGCTTCCTTTCATACCTACACAAGCTCCAACGGGATCTACTCTTTCGTCATAAGATTCTACGGCAACTTTGGCTCTTTCGCCCGGCACTCGTACAATTTTTTTAATTGTAATTAATCCGTCTAATATTTCGGGGATTTCGTTTTCGAATAATCTCTCCAAAAATAGTGGAGAAGTTCTGGATAGTTTAATTATAGGATTGCCGTTAATAAGTTCCACTTCAGTAATAACAGCTCGGATGGTACTCCCTTTTTTAAGTCTGTCATTGGGGATTTGTTCCGATTTGGGCAATTTAAGTTCGTTTCCTTCGTCATCTAATATCATTATTTCTTTTTTCCAGATTTGATGGACTTCTCCGGTAACAATTTCTCCTATTCTGTCTTTATAATTCAGGTATATATCCATCTTCTCCCTCTCCATTATTTTTCCCTGAAGGTTTGATTTAAGAATTAGAATTGCTCTGCGTCCAAATTCTTCCAATTTAATTTCTTCTGACCATTCTTCTCCGGCTTCAAAATCTTCATCAATTTTTTTCACTTCTGATAAAGAAATTTGAGTTTCAGGGTCATCAAAGTCCGAATCTTCAACTACTGTTTTTCGCCTCCATATTTCAACATCTCCCTTTGAGTCGTTTACTATGACATCAAATTCTGCTTCCATTCCGAAAAGTTTTGCCAAGGTTAAAGTAAATACTTCTTTTAAAACACTAATCATTGTAGGACGATCAATATTTTTTAACTCTTTAAATTCCGCAAAGGTTTCTATTAAATTTTTATGTTCTTTCATCGTTGTATATTGTTATTACTTAAATTTTAACTATTATTTTAACTGATTTTATATTTTTAAATTCGATTTCTTGTTCATTTCTAACATTTTTATTCCCATGTTTTGTTTTTACTTCAAGTTTTATCGATTCATTATTTACTTCTTCAAGTATTCCTGTAATTTTTTCTCCGTTTTTAAATAAAACTTCAACTTGTTTTTTTATATTTTTTATATACTGCTCACGCACTTTAAAAGGTTTGTCTAATCCCGGAGAAGATACCTCAAGTGAATAATCTTCTATATCCTTATTAAAAGCCAAAGAAATTTGTTTGTTAATCCTTTGACATTCTCCTATGCTCAAACCATTATAATCATCAACATAAACAGTAAAATTATTATTATTTTTTTCTGTTATATCAACCAAGAACTGACTATCTTTCAAAACTTTTTCACATTCTTCTAATATGTCTTTTTTTGTTATCATATCATCTGCTTTTAACAAAACAGGGGACTTTTTAGTCCCCTGAGTATAAAAAAACACTCTAAAGAAAGTGCAAATTTAAGTTTTTTGAATTAAAAAACAAAAATTTCTTTATATTTTTTATCAAAAACTGTTTTGTCGGATTTCATTAATATATGGGTATAGATACTCAATCAAACCTGCAATCGGATTATACAAAACGGATGATTGCGTTATTTCGGGTTCTTTTGATAATATTACACTGCAAAATTCATTTATCAGAAAAAAAACGGCACTTAAAATCAATGTTATTTTAAGTGCCCCAAAAACAAGTCCCGCAATTTTATTCAGCCAGTCAAGTCTTATTATCTTTATAAACTTTGCAACAATTCCTGAAACTATAAAAGTTAAAATAATTACAACTATTAAAATTATTGTAAATGATATTATCGGAACATATTCGGAATCCGAGAGATTATATTTTATAAATAAATCCGTTACGGTTTTGGAAAACATTATTGCCATAATAATTCCCAGGAAAATTGCAACTATACCGGTAAGTTCGTTGATTAGACCGTTTTTTAATCCTCTGTAGGCAAACCAAATTATTATTAAAACAATTATAATATCAATAAAATTCATAAGCGTTTTTTTAAATATTATTTTGCAAAAGTAAAAAATTATATAAATTTGTAATAATTATGGAACTAATAAACTCAATTGTCGGATTAATTAATTACAATCGCTTGTATCAAATAGATGATTTCAGAAAAAATCCTATTCGTGTACAAACTGAAACTTTTGATAAACTTCTATGTTTTGCGATAAATACTGAATTTGGCAAAAAATATAATTTTAAAAATATAAAAAATTATTCGGATTTTACAAAAAATGTTCCCATACATGATTATGACGAATTTAAGCCTTATATCGAAAAGATAATGAAAGGGGAGAAAAATATAACATGGCCGTCGGAAATAAAATGGTTCGCAAAGTCAAGCGGTACAACTTCGGATAAAAGCAAATATATTCCTATAAGCAAAGAATCACTGGAAGAATGCCATTTTCAAAGCGGAAAAGACATTTACATAATCTATGCAGACCTTAAACCTAATACAAAGATATTTGTCGGAAAATCTTTAATTATTGGTGGAAGTACAAATGTAAATTTACAAAACGAAAAATCCTATTACGGAGATTTATCTGCAATAATAATTAAAAATTTACCTTTTTGGACTTATTTTCATAGATTACCAAGCGAAGAAATTGCATTAATTGAGGAATGGGAAAAAAAATTAGAAAGAATAGTTAATACTACTTTGCATAAGAATGTAACTAATATTGTAGGAGTTCCGTCATGGTTTTTGGTATTATTCAAAAGAATACTGGATGAAACCGAAAAATCAAATATTCATGAGGTATGGCCTAATTTGGAATTATTTATTCATGGAGGGATTAGTTTCACACCGTACAGAAGTATATACGAAAAATTACTCCCTTCCCGAAATATGAATTATCTGGAAACTTATAATGCTTCGGAGGGTTTTTTTGGTATTCAGGATGAATTTAACAAAGGAAAAAATGATATGCTTTTAATGCTGGACTATGGAATTTTTTACGAGTTTATATCAATGAAAGATTATAATTCCGGAAATCTAAAAGCAATACCTTTGGAAGATGTAGAAACCGACACAAACTATGCAATAGTTATTTCAACAAACGGAGGATTATGGAGATATTTAATCGGTGATACGGTAACTTTTACATCAAAAAATCCTTATAAAATAAAAGTAACAGGACGTACACGTCATTTTATAAATGCTTTTGGCGAAGAAGTAATTATTGAAAATGCCCAGAAAGCAATTAAAGAGGCTTGTGATAAAACAGATTCACAAATAAGAGACTACACCGCTGCTCCTATTTATATGAACAGGGATGATAAGGGCTCGCATCAATGGTTGTTTGAATTTATTACGGAACCTTCGGATATAAATAAATTTATGCGCATTCTGGATAATACTCTTAAACAGGTTAATTCTGATTATGAAGCAAAAAGATATAAGAATTTAACTTTGGATTTTCCGCAGCATATTATTTTAAAACAAGAAACTTTTTACGAATGGTTAAAACAAAAAAACAAATTAGGAGGACAAAACAAAGTTCCTCGCTTATCAAATTCACGTGAATATGTAGAAGAATTAATTAAAATAAATGAAAAGCTCTGATTTATTCGTCTTTATATTTTTCCATAAACTCTTCTGCTTTTAACACCATATTTTTTGAGCCTGTAAAAAACGAAATTCTTTGATGAAGACTTGTTGGCTGAATTTCCATAACTCTATTTCCATAACCGTCTGTAGCGAGTCCTCCTGCTTGTTCGGCAAGGAAAGCGACAGGATTACATTCATAAAGCAACCTGAGTTTTCCTTTCGGAGCAGATGCTGTTTTGGGATAAATATATATTCCTCCTTTTAATAAATTCCTGTGAAAATCAGCAACAAGTGAGCCAATATATCTCGAAGTATATGGTCTGTCACTACCTTTATCTTCTTCCTGACAATATTTAAGATATTGTTTAACACCGTTAGGAAATTTACTGTAATTACCTTCATTTATCGAATAAATTTTTCCTGTTTTTGGCGTTACCATAAAATAATGCGACAAGCAAAACTCTCCAATTGATGGGTCGTAAGTAAACCCTGTTGTACCAAGTCCTGTAGTATATACAAGCATTGTAGAAGACCCGTATATAACATAACCTGCTGCTATTTGTTTTGTTCCAGGTTGTAAAAAGTCTTCCGTTGAAACTTTTTGACCTGCCGGTGTAATTCTCCTGAATATAGAAAAAATCGTACCAACCGAAACATTAACATCAATATTAGAAGAGCCGTCTAATGGGTCTATACAAACTATATAGTCGCTGTCAAGGGAAAGATCATCGTCAAAAATTACAATTTCGTCATTTTCTTCCGATGCAATACCACAAACCAAACCGGAAGCCTGTAATGCTTTGATAAATGTTTCATCTGCATAAACATCTAATTTCTGTTGACTTTCACCCTGAACATTAATATTATCGGCAGTCCCTAAAATACTGATTTCAAGACCAGCCTTATTAACTTTACTATTAACGATTTTAGCTGCCAATCCGATATGACTTAATAACCGGGATAAATCTCCTTTTGCATAAGGAAATGCAGATTGCTTTTGTATGATTACTTCGTTTAATGTTAAAATTTTTGATGATACCGACATATTTATTTATATTTATAAGATAAGATTGCAAAGTTAATGAATTTTATTCAATTAATAAAATAAAGTTTGTTTTTTTTATTCTAAAAT